>DATFXS010000608.1:0-3141 GCA_035315605.1 Polyangia bacterium | reverse complement strand
AGTTCCGCTCGTGCCGCCGCCCGCGACTCCGCCCGCCCCGCCGGTGCCTCTCGTACCACCGCGACCGGCGACACCGACTGCGCCGGCGCTTCCGCCCGCACCTCCACGGCCCGCGCTGCCACCAACGCCGCCGCTGCCCCCAGCCGCGCCGCCTGTCGCGCCGCCCGTTCCCGCCGTTCCGGTCGCGCCGCCACCACCGGCGACGCCGCCCGCCGCCCCGCCAGTGCCTGTCGCTCCACCACGTCCAGCCGTGCCCGAGCCCGCCGTGCCGCCCGCGCCGCCGTGACCCAACGTACCGGAGCCAGCCGCGCCGGAGGTCCCGCCGTCCGAATTCGAAGACTTGCCGCCGCAAGCGGCAAACGCGACGGCCATGACCGCCACCAGACAACCGACCGGCTGTTTCATGACGCCTCGTGCAAGCAACATGGATTCCACGCCTCGACCCGCGTGAACCGCGGACTTGTCCGCCCATGTTCTCAGTTTTTCGGCGGCGGCCCCGGCATTTCTGTCCGGATCGCCAGATCCATCCCGGTCCACGCGCGTCGGACGCGGCCGGAGGATCGAACCATGGCGAACCGACCGCGCATCACCCGAGCGACCCTGGGACTGGGCCTCGCGCTGCTGCACCCTGCATCCGCCTTCGCGTGGACGCTGCCCCCGCGCGCCTTCGTCGACGGCAGCATCCCGCGCGCGGCGCGCGCCCGCCGCGCCTACGCGGGCGTCGTGGAGAAGGTCGCGGCCATGCCGAGCGACGGCCAGGCGACCAGCCTCGTCGACCGCACCGGCCTCCAGCTTCTGAACGTGCTGTGGGAGGACACCGGCCGGTGGGAGGGCTCGGCGGTGGGACCGAACATCAGCGACGTCACGATCGAGGTGCAGATGGAGGACGAGCGCGGCCAGACCCGGACCGCGCTGATGCCGGTCATGCGCCACGCCAACTTCACCGACAAGACGGGCGACGTGCCGATCGACAAGCTGATGATTCCGGTCGGCAACCACGACAAGAGTGGAACGCTGTCGTACGTCAGCCTGCGCGACTTCCTCGCCGCGCCGACCCAGTTCATGACTCTGCCCGGCAAGGGCCGGATCAAGGGCGGCTCGTTGCTCGCGCCGCGCGACCGCCACGCGCTGGTCAGCGCGCAGGCGACGTTCCTGCCCGTGCCGAAGCAGGGCCAGGCGACGTTCTGGCCGGTGATCTTCAACTACCAATCGTCTCGCAAGAACCCGGCGGTGCTGACGCTGCTGGTGACGCGCCAGGGGACCAGCATGACGATCGTAGACAACGCGCGCGACACGCTGGGCGCGGAGACGTGGGGGCAGCGCCTGTTCTTCAACCACGAGGGCCAGCGCGCGCCGCTGACCGCCGAACGGCTCTCCGACGTCAAGCAGTCGGGACAGACGATGAACGGCGAGTCGGCGCAGTCGGTTGGCGCCGACGCGAACCTGCTGATGATCGTGCAGGTGCCGCTGAAGTACCGCGCGCCGATCGCGCGCAAGAGCATGGGGATCGCGGACGACTTCCTGGGGAATGCGCCGGCGGCCGCGCCCGCGCCCGCGGCGGGTAAGCCCAAGGCCGAGAAGCACGCGGCGGCGTCTGACGTCGAGGTCGCGGTGCTCGGCCACGGGCCGGAGCTCGGACCGTACACGGAGCTCGACGGCTTGACGATCGAGCGCGATCCGCGCTTCCCGGTGCGCGTGACCGTGCAGTTCTACCAGGCGACGTCGAACGGCGCGCTGGCGGCCGCCGACGTCCAGGGGTTGCGCGCGCAGATCGACAAGGTGTACGCGATGGCGGACTACGTCGGCTCGCTGGTCGTGCCGACCGACGCCGATCGACAGCGTCCCACGAACTGGACCGGCGTCGGCCCGCGTCCGGCGGGCGTGACCGTTCAGGATTTTCCCGGCCTGATGGAGCGCTGGCGCGACGGTAAGCCGATGACGCCGCTCAGCGGCGCCAAGCGCGCGTTCTGAGGCGAACCGTCAGCGGCGCAGGTGCTTTTCCAGTGTCTTGTACGCCTGGGTCAGCCGCTGCGTGAGATCGTTCGCCGCCTTTTGCTTCTCCGGCGCGCCGCCGTGCAGATCGGGATGGTACTTGCGCATCAGGCGCCGGTAGGACTTGCGCACCGTCTCGAAGTCCGACCCGGCCGGAACTTCGAGGTCCGCGTACGCCTTGCGGATCGCGCTGTCGCCCGAGGCGGTGCGCGGCGGGGTGCGGGGCGGCGGCGCGCTGCGCGGACGGCCCCCCCTGACCGCGTCCTCGACCTCCTCGCGCGCCTTGCGGCGGCGTTCGATCTCCGCCGCCAGCTCGGCGTCCGACATCCCCGCCAGATCGTCGTCGCCGCGGGACCGGCGGCGCGCGCGATAGCCGCCGTCGTCGTCGTCCTCGCGGGCGGCGCGGTCGAGCAGTGAGTTGAGCTCGGCCCGCGCCAGATCGATCAGTCGCTTGCCGATGCTCATTCGAACAGGCTCCGTCCGTCCATGTCCGGCGGCTGGGGAATCCCCATCCGATCGAGCACGGTCGGCGCCACGTCCGCCAGCCGCCCGCCCGTGCGCAGCTTTCGCCCCTGAAGATCATCGGCGATGGCGATGAACGGAATCGGGTTGGTGGTGTGGGCGGTGTGCGGCTGGCCGGTCTCGGGATCGATCATCGTCTCGCAGTTTCCGTGATCGGCGGTGATGAACACGGTGACGTTCGCCGCGGCCGCCGCGGTGACGATGCGGCCGACGCAGGCGTCGATGGTCTCCAGCGCGCTGACCGCGGGGTTCAGCTTGCCGGTGTGCCCCACCATGTCGGGGTTCGCGTAGTTGACCAGGATGAAACCCGGGCCGCCGGGCTTCAGCGCCTCGACGACGCCGTCGGTGACGGGCACGGCGGACATCTCGGGCGCGAGGTCGTAGGTCGCCACGTCGCGGTTCGACGGCACCAGGCGGCGCTCCTCGCCGGGAAACGCCTGCTCGACGCCGCCGTTGAAGAAGTAGGTGACGTGCGCGTATTTCTCCGTCTCGGCGGTGCGCAGCTGCGACACGCCGTGATCGGACAGCACCTCGCCCAGAATCTTCGCCAGGCTCTGGGGCGGAAACGCGGCGGGGACGTCGATCTTCGCGTCGTAGCGGGTCATGGTCGCGAAGGCGGCCAGCTTC
>DATFXS010000607.1:0-6991 GCA_035315605.1 Polyangia bacterium | reverse complement strand
CAGCAGGGTGACCTCCGACAGCGCGCCGCCCTTTTCCAGCTGCAGCTTCCCCTGCACGACCTGATCGACCAGGTTGGGCGACAGCAGGCGCTGGAACTGCGCGCGCGTCTTCGCCTCGTGCTCGATCTTGCGCGCCAGCTGCGAGTTGTGGATGGCGACCGCCGCCTGGCTGGCGATGCTGCCGAAGATCTGCAGGTCCTTCTCGGTGAACGCGTTGGTCGCGATCATCGAATCGAGGTGCATGATGCCGAGCAGCTCGTCGTGGTGGATGAGCGGCACCGTCATCGTCGACCGGATCCCCTGCATGATGACCGAGTGGGCGGCCGAGAACCGGCTGTCCATGGTCGCGTCGGACGACAGCACGGACGCCTTGTTGGTGACGACCTCGTTCAGGATCGACTTGGAGAGGATGATGTGCTCGTTCTTGCCGTCGCGCGTCTTGGCGATTTTCGGAGACGGAACACCGTCCTCCATCAGCAGGATGACCCCGCGATCGGCGGGGATCAGCTCGAACGCCTTCATGATGATCTGCTCGAGCAGAAGCTCGAGGTTGACCTCGAGGCCGATCGACCGGCCCAGCTCGTGGGCCAGGCGCAGCTTTTCGTAATCGCGGCGCAGCGCCTCGTTGTCCGTGATGTCGCGTTCCGGCAGGAACTCGCGGGAGGGCGGCGGCGCCTGGATCTTCTGGCGGATCAGCGCGTCGCCGGCGGACGGCGCGATCGTCACCTTCTGCAGCATCGAGTCCTGCGCCGACTTCTCCTGGAAAGTCAGGCAGGTGGACCCGAGCATGATCTCGTCGTTTTCCTGCAGTATGTGCTCGTTGACGCGCTCGTTCCGCAGGAACGACCCGTTCAAGCTGCCGAGATCGCGGAAAAGATAGCGCCCGTCCGGCTGGCGCACGATCTGCGCGTGCTCCTTCGAGACGATGCGGTCGAGGATCTGGAGCGTGTTGTCGGGGTGGCGCCCGATCGTGTTGACCGCCCCGAGCTCGAACTCTCGTCGTTGCTGATCCGTGCCTGTAACGATGATCTTGGCCATGCCGCCGAGACGATGATGACGCCTGGGAGACGGCATCATACCCGGCACGGTCTGGGTTTCATAGCGCCGAAGCGAGACCTTTCCGGGGCGCAATTTGAGATAAAGTCAGACGGTTTTTCCATTCCACATTCCCCCATTCCATGTCTGCCGGGACACCCACACCCATTCCGACCCATCGAAGTAACGACGAGGTCACGCAGCCGAACGCGCTCATGCCCCCGAGCGCGGACGACGCGCGCCGCGGTCTGACCCGGTCCCCCGCCCAGTGGGAGGCAGAGGCGCTGGCGATGGTCGAGGAGGCAGACGCCCGCAGCGGCGTCGCCGCCGGCGCGCTCCGCTACGCGGCGGCGCGCATGTTCGAGGACGGTGTCGGCGACGTCGCCGCGGCGATGGACCACCTGCAGCTCGCCCTCGACGAGCCGCCGACCGCGACCTTCAAGCCCGTGCTGCGGGCGCTGCGCCTGCACGCCGTCGAGGCCGGCAGCCCCTGGACCGCCATCGACCTCCTGGACATCGAGATCGCGGCCGCCGGCACCGTGGCCGCGAAGGCCGAGCTGTCGGTGCAGAAGGCCAGCCTGCTCGAGAACCCGCTGGGGGCGCGGGACCGGGCGCGGGCGGTGATCGAGGAGGCCCTCTCCCTGGTGCCGGGCCACACCGCCGCGCTGCTGGCGCTGGAGGAGAGCGCGATCCGGGGCGGCGATCCCGCGATGCTGCAGTCCGTTCTCGACCGGCGACTGGCCGCCGCGGCGTCCGCCGGCGAGCGCGGGCGGCTGATCTGCCGGCTGGCCCTGCTGACCGAGGCGAACCCGGAGCGGATCGCGGAGGCGCTGGATCTGTGGCTGCGGGCGCTGGATGAGGACGCCGGGAAGGGGGCCGCGGCGCTGGCCCGGGCCGGGACCCGCCGGGTCGCGGCCCGCGTCGGCAAGGATGCCGCGCTGGCGCGCGCGGTCGAGCTCGAGGCGGAGGCCGCGACGGGCCCGGAGCGGGCGGCCTGGCTGGCGCTTGCGGCCGCGCTCGCCCGCCATCGCCTGGGGGCGTCGGCGCGCGCGGTGGCGCTGGTCGAGGACGCCCGGGCCGCGGATCCGAACGATCCCGCTCTGCTGTTCCAGTCGGTCGCGAACCAGCTGGAGGCGGGGCAGTGGACGAAGGCGCGCCTCGGCCTGGATCACCACGCCGAGCTGTCGAACGATCGCGACTGGGGCGCGACGCTGGCGGGCCTCGGCGCCCACCTGGCCGAGCACCACGAGGGCGACGACGAGGCGGCGGCCGCGCGGTACCGTCGCCTGCTGGAGTCGCGGGCGGGCGATCCGGTGGCGCTGGTCGCGCTGGAGCGGATCGCGTCGCGGACGGGCGACTCGCCGGCGCAGGTGCGGCTGGCGGAGGCGGCGATCGATCGCAGCGGCGATCCGGCGGAGCGCGCGGCGCTGGCGATGCGCGCCGCGGAGCTGGCCGAGACGGCGGCGCACGATCTGCCGCGGGCGGCGGCCCTGGCGCGGCGGGCGCTGGAGGCGGTGCCGGGCTACGCGCCGGCGGCGCACGTGCTGGAACGGCTGTACGCGACGCTCGGGCAGTGGGGCGAGCTGGTGAAGGTCGTCGAGGTCGACGCCAGCGCGGCCGCCGTCGGCGATCGTTCACCCGGGTCGCAGGCGGGCGCGATGCGCGAGGGCGCTCGCCAGACGTCGGTCCGGTTCGAACGCGTGGGCGCGCTGTACGAAGAGCGGCTGCAGGATCCGGGGAAGGCGCTGGCCCTCTACAACGAATGGGCCGACCTCGGTGAACGGCGCATGTCGGCGCTGCGCGCGCTGCTGCGCGCCGCGGAGAAGGCGGGCGACGCGCTGGTGGCGGCGGAGGCGGCCCTGAAGCTCGGCACCGAGCTGCCGGAATTACCCGCCGACGCGCGCTTCGCCTGGTGCTACCGCGCGGCCGTGATCTACGAGGAGCGTGCGGCGGCCGACGACGAGGCGGTGCGCGCGTATCAGGCGGCGCTGGCGCTGGATCCGAAGTCGCGCCCGGCGCTGGCGGGGCTGGCGCGCGCGCACTACCGCGGCCGCAAGCTGGAGGCGCTGGCCACCGTGCTGCAGCAGCAGGCGGCGTCCGAGCCCAACCCGGCCGCGGCCAGCGCGCTGGCGGTCGAGGCGGCGCGCATCTACGCGCTCCGGCTCGGGCGCGTGGAGGAGGCGCTGGCGGCGACGGCGGGCGCGCTGTCGCTGGATCCGGCCAACGTCGCCGCGATCGCCGAGCACGCGCGGCTGCTGGCCCGCGTCGGTCGGGTCGAGGAGCTGGCGGACGCGTTCGGCAGCCTGGGCCAGGCTTTCGCCGATCCGATCGACAAGGCGGCCGCCTACCGCCTGCAGGCGGAGATCGTCGAATGGCAGCTGGGAGGCAAGCGGGAGGCGCTGGCCGCGGTCGAGCGCGCGGCGGCGGCGATGAGCGCGGAGCGCCACTCGGGGGCGACGGCGATCCGGATCTCGCTGCAGCGGCTCTACCAGCTGGTCGGCCGCGGCGCCGAGCAGGCCGCGGCGGAGCTGGCCCGCCTGTCCGAAGGACAGCGCGCGCCCGACGTGGGGCGGTCGCTGGATCTCGCCTGGCGGCTGGCCGATCCGGAAGGGGCGTGGCGTGCGGTGCGTGCGGCGATGGACGTGGCACCCGGCGACGGCGCCGTGCTGGACGCGGCGGTGACGCTGGCGACGCAGCTCGGGCGCGATCGCGATCGTGCCCTGGCGCTCGAGAAGCTGGCGGCGGGGAGCGGCGACGCGGCGACGGCGGCGGTGCTGCTGCGCGCGGCGGCGACGGCGCGGGAGCGCGCGGCCACGCGTCCCAACGAGGCGCTCACCGACACGCTGCCGCTCCTTCGTCGGGTCGTGGAGACGCACGCGACCGAGGACGCGCTGGCGGTGCTGGAACGTCAGGCGACGCGCGCGAGCGACTGGGCGCTGGTGATCCTGGCTCGCAAGCAGCTGGCCGAATCGGCGCCCGACGAGGCGACGCGCGCGGTGCTGCTGTGGGAGCTCGGGTGCGCCCACCTCGCCAGCGGCGATCTGGGCGGCGCCGACGCCGACTTTGCGCGCGCGATCGAGGCCGACGCGACGCTGCTGCCCTCGCTGCGCGCGCAGGCGCGGCTGCGGGAGGCGCGCGGCGACACGCGCGCGGCCGCCGAGCTGTATGCGCGCGAGGCCCGCCTGACCAAGGCGCCCGCCCGGGCCGCCGACGGCTTCCGCCAGGCGGCGCGCCTCTACGCCAACCAGGTGCGCGACGACGCGATGGCGGGGCGGTGCCTCGAGGAGGTTCTGGCGCTCGAGCCCGAGGCCGAGACGGACTTCGAGGTGCTGGACGTCATCCTGCGCGCGCGCGGCGACGCCGATCGGCTGGCGCAGGTGATGCGGCGCCGGGCGGCCGCGGGGCCGTTGCCCAAGCGGCGCGATCGGCTGCTCGCGCTGGCGGACCTGATCTACGAGCGCGATCCGATCGAGGCGGCGTCGGTGCTGGGCGAGGCGGTGACGCTGGATCCGTCGTCGGTCCCGGCGCTGATCCGGCTCGCCGAGGTCGAGGCCGAGATCGGGCGCTCGGCGGACGCCATCGCGACCTACCGGCTGGCGATCCAGGCGTCGTCGGATCCGAAGGGCGTGGGCGCGGCGTGGGCGCGGATCGGCGACATCGCGGAGCGCGCGCTGGCCGACGTTCCGCAGGCGGTCGACGCCTATCGCAGCGCGCTGCTGTCGACGCCGGACGATCTGCCCGCGCTGGCGGGGCTGTCCCGCGGCCTCGTGCGGCAGCGCGACTGGCCCAACGCCGCGGCGACGCTGCGCCGCCTGTCCGCCGTCGAGAGCGAGCGCGAGGCGCGCGTCGGGCATCTCGTCGCGCTCGGCGATTTGCTGGCCGGACCGGCCGAGGATCCGGAGGGCGCGGCGGACGCGTTCGAGGGCGCGCTGGCGGTGAACCCGAACAACACCGTCGCGATGGATCGACTGGACACGATCCTGAGCGAGCTCGAAGAGCATTCGCGGCTGGCGGCGGCGCTGGGTCGCTTCCTGGAAGTGACGCCCGACGCGCGCGATCGCCGCATGCGGCTGGCGGCCCTGTGGAGCGGCCCGCTGGCGTCGAACGGGCGCGCGGTCGACGAGTTGCGCATCGTCGTGTCCGGCAATGGCCGCGACGTCGAGGCGCGGGCCGAGCTGGCGCGCGTGCTGGAGGCGGCGGATCGGTTGCCCGAGGCGATCACCGAGCACATCGCGCTGCTGCGCCTGGAAGCGCTGCGGGTGGATTCGCTGCGCGCCTTGCGGCGGCTGTGCGATCGCGCGGGCCAGCGGCGGCGCGCGCTGCGCGCGGCGGCGGCGCTGGTCGCGCTGGGCCTGACCGAGCCGGACGACGCGCGCATGGTCCGCGACAGCCGCGTGCGCTGGACGCCGGAGGCCAGCGGCTCCGTCAATGCGGGCGAGTTCGACACTTACATCCGCCATCCCGACGAGCGCCATCCGGCGACGGCGCTGCTGGCGGCGATGTCCGAGGTGTTGCCCCGGCTCTACGGCCTGGCGCTGGAGGACTGGGGCGTCACGAAACAGGATCGGCTGGCCGCGCGGTCGGACGATCCAGTGCGGGCGCTGATCACCCGCGTCGCGACGTTGCTGTCCGTCGACGAGGCGTTCGACGTCTACACGGCGCGGTCGGTCGCGACGCGCGTCGAGATCGAGGCGGGGCCGCCGACGGCGCTGCTGGTGCCTGCGAACCTGCTGTCGCAGCCGCTTCAGGAGGCGTGCCGGCAGATCGGCCGGCAGCTCGGGCACCTGCGGGCCGGCACCCACGGCGTCTCGCGCATCCCCAGCAAGGATCTGGGGCTGCTCGTCGTCGCGGGCGTGCGCACCGTCTATCCCGACTACGGCCGCGGCGTGCTGCCCGAGGAACAGCTGAACGACGTCGCCCAGAAGATCGCGCGCATGCTGCCGCGTCGGCAGCGGCGTGCCTTCGAGCAGGCGGCGGTGTCGTTCCGCGACGGCGGCATGTTCGAGGCGGAGAAGTGGCGCGTCGGCCTCCTGCACACCGGGCACCGCGCCGGGCTGGTGGCGTCGGGCGACGTGCTGGGCGCGTTCGAACAGATCGTGCGCGACGACCGCGACCTGGCCGGCGCCGCCAGCCGCGGCGGCGAGGGCCTCCTGGCCGCCGCGCGCGACAAGGCCGAGATCGTCGAGATGATCAACTTCGCCGTCAGCGACGATCTCGCCGCCATCCTCCGCCGCCTCGGCGTCGACTGACCGAGAAGACTATTCTGTAAACAACTTTTTGTTTGCTCCCCTCGTGCCGGTTGGACGACAACCGCCTGCATGACGGGGGAGCGAATGACTCAAGCCGGCAAAGCGACCGCGACGATTGTCCTCGCAACACTGATCGGTCTGGCGTGCCAGGGCCCGCCACGCGCGGCACCCGCGCCCGTGCCGTCGAGCGGCGTCTATACGATCGCCCTGACCTCGAGCTCCGTCAGCACCTTGCCGAAGTGCACGCCGGCGCTCGCGGGGACCACCGCCTATGTCCAATCCCCGATCGGTCTCTGGTCGTGCATCGCGAACACGTGGGTCCCGATTCCGTGCACAACGATCACGGCGGGTGCGGTCGCGTATTCGAGCGCGTCGCAGACGTTGCTGGCTTGTGTCTCCGGGCAATGGACGGTGGTGTCGTTGCCGCAGGGGACTCCAGGTCCGCAGGGGGACGCGGGGGCCGTGTCGATCGTCGTACAGCTCCCGGCGCCTTCCTCGCAGTGCCCGACCGGTGGCACCGAGATCGAGAGTGGCGTCGACAGCAATGGCGATGGTCAGCTGGAGATGCTCGAGATCAATTCGATCTCTTTTGTGTGCAATGGAGCGACCGGTGACAGCGGAGCGACGGGGGCCACGGGGCCGGCCGGGACGCCCGGCTCGCAGATTCAGGTTTCGTCGGCAGACGCCTCTCACTGCCCGGCGGGCGG
>DATFXS010000606.1:0-4134 GCA_035315605.1 Polyangia bacterium | reverse complement strand
CCGCGGCCCGCAACCGCCGCTGCACGGTCGCCTTCGAGCAACGGCAGATCTCGGCGATCGCATCCAGGGTCTCCCCCTCGACGTGCTTGAGCACCCAGACCACCCGCTGGCGCACCGGGATCCGCTCGATCATCCGGTAGCTGGAGACGATGTCCGCCTTCTCCTCCGGCGTCGCGTCCTCCGCGATCAACTTCGTGTCCGCCGGCAGCGACTCGAGGCTGAAGAACGACCGCACCCGCCGCCGGCGCAGCCGCCGTGTCGCCCGCCGCACGGTGATCCGCGCCAGCCAGGCCTTCACCGACTCGGCGCTGCGCAGCTGATGCAGCCCGCGGTGGGCCTCGATGAACACCTCTTGCACCAGATCGTCCAGCTCGTCGTCCCGCCCCAGCAACCGCAGCCCGATCATCCCGACGTACGGCGCGTAGCGCCTGAAAAGATCGCCGAACTCCTCTTCGTTGACCAAGACTCCCTCTTCCACCCGGGCGCCGACGTCAGCAATTTGGGGGCGGGCGCGGGATCGGCAAGCAACGTCGCGGGCGCGGCCAGGTGGCACCGAATCGTTGCGATCCGTGGCGACCCGGTAGCAGTGGGGCAATTTCGTAGGCCATTTCCGGTGGCACGGCGGCTGCTTTCATCGCCCGTTCATGGCCCGGATGTGGTGGATGCGAAGCGCGCCGGCGATGGTCCTCGCGGTGTCCGCCGCGACGTTCGGTTGCGGCCGATCCGGCGAGTCGGTCGACGACCGGCCGTTTCCGATCGCGCGCGAGCCCCTGTCCGTGCCGCGGATCGCGCCGAGGACGCCGGTGCGGCCGCTGGAGCCTGCGCTCGGCATGCCGCCGGTCGCGCCGTCACCGTCGCCCAACCTGGCGGCGGCCCCGAACCTTCCCTTCGACGCGCGCGTCCTGGTCATCACGGCCGATGGCACCGACGCCGCATTCGGCGCGATCACCAGCGCCCTCGACTACCTCGGGACACCCCGCGATGTCCTGAACGCGACCAGCGGGCCGGCGCTGACGGCGGCGATGCTCGCCGACGGCGATCACGGCAAGTACCAGGCCGTCTTTCTCGATCTCGGCGATCTAGCCCCGCACGGCATCAGCGCGTTCACCACCGACGAATGGAATACGCTGGCGGCCTACGAGGCGCGGTTCGGCGTCCGTCAGGTCTCGCTGTACACGTCGCCGACCGCCGCCTACGGCCTCGGCGGCGCAGGGTCGATCGACCCGCAGATGAACCCGATCCAGACGACCTGCAGTGCGGCCGGGACGGCGGCGCTCACCGGCGTGAATTGCGCGCAGCCTGTCGTCATCGACCAGGGGTGGGCCTATCCGGCGCAGGTCGTGGACGGGCAGACGGCCGCGCTGCTGACCGACGGCGCCGGCAACGTCTATGCGGCGATCCACTACACCTCGGACGGGCGCGAAGTCCTGGCGCTGACCTTCGCGCAGGCGTCCTACCAGCTGATCACGCTTCAGCTCGGCTACGGTCTGGTCAGCTGGGCGACGCGCGGCCTGTTCATCGGCGAGCGCCACGTCTATCTGTCACCTCAGATCGACGACCTGTTCCTGGCGACGACGATCTATCCCGAGACCGGCGACACCTACCGGATCAACGGCACCGACATCCAGGCGCTCGCCGCCTGGCTGGTCACGCGGCGCGCGAACCCGCTGGTCGCGGGGCTGCGGCTCGCCTGGGCCGCGAACATGATGGGCGCGCGCGACGGCGACAGCCTGACCGCGGCGGCGGTCTCGCTCAACTCGACGTTCGCGTGGATCAGCCACACCTGGGACCACGCCGATCTGACCAACATGAACTATCCGAACGCGTACACCGAGTTCTCGCAGAACGACCAGGCGCTGCGCGCCCGCGGCCTCCAGCCCTACGCGACCGCGAACCTGGTGACGCCCGGGATCACCGGGCTCGGCAACCCGAACGCGATGCAGGCCGCGTACGATGTCGGCGTCCGCCAGGTGGTCAGCGACACCTCGATCGCCGCCGAGGACAACCCGACGCCCAACGCTGGCATCCGGAACGCGTTGGTCCCCGGGATCCTCGAAATTCCGCGCATCCCGACCGACCTCGACTACGACGTCTCGCAGCCGGCCGAGTGGATCGCAGCGTGGAGCGGCCGGCGAGGCAAGACGGGGACGTACAGCGACTTCCTGGCCCTCGAGAGCCGCGTGCTGACGGGCTACATGCTGCAGGGGAACAACGATTCGCTCATGTTCCACCAGGCGGACACGCGCGACTTCGGCAGCGGCCACAGCCTGCTCGCCGATCTGCTGGACGCGACGATCAACCGCTATCTATCGATGGCCACCTGGCCGATCGTGAGCCCGACCATGGACGATCTGGCCGGCCGCGTTCAGGCCCGGATGACCTTCGACGCATCCGGCGTCTCGGCGACCATCCAGCCTGGCGCGCAGATCACCGTGCAAGTCGCGAACGGCGCCCGCATCCCGATCACGGGTCTCTGCACGCCGACCGCCGAGAGCTACGGTGGCCAGCAGATCGCGTACCTCGATCTCGCGGCGGGCGGGTCGACGACGCTGTCGCTGACGGATTGCAATCCGGGCACGACGGGAACGGGCGGCACCGGTGGGACCGGCGGGGCGGGCGGCGCCAGTGGAACCGGCGGCGCAGGCGGCGCCGGAATGGGGAGCGGCGGCGCCACCGGTTCCGGCGCCGGCACGGGCGGCGATGGCGGCGCGAATGGTTCCGGCATGGCCGGAACCAGCGGAACCGGCACCGCGGGTACGAGCGGTGGCGCGGGCGCGAGCGGCAGCGCCGGCACGACGGGCGGCGCGGGCGCGAGCGGCGAGGCCGGCGCGACGGGCACAGGCGCGGGCGCGAGTGGCGAGGCCGGCGCGACGGGCACAGGCGGTTCGGGCACGAGTGGCGAAGCGGGCACGAGTGGCGCCGGCGGCGCGACAGGCGCCGGCGGTTCGGGCACGGGGGGCGCAGGCGGCGCGCCGCCCGCGGGCTGCCAATGCGCGGTCACCGGCGGATCGCCGGGATCAGGCCTCGGCCTCATGGCGATCGCCGCGGCAGCCGCGCTGTCGCGCGGGCGGCACCGGCGGCGACGAAGGCCCGCCTAGTCTAGGTGCCGAACGGCAGACAGCACCCGTTCGCGCACACGGTGCCTTCCGGACAGCCGCTCGGATCCATGGCGCCCGGCCCGCAGGCGGCGACACCTTCGGGGCAGCTGGGACCGCCGCCCGAGCCGCCGGTGCCCGTGCTGCCACAGCTCTCGGTCGAGTTGCAATCCGAGCCCGCGCAGAACAGCACGCACCCCTCGCCGGAATCGCCGCCCGTCTTGTTCTGATCGCCGTCGTGCACCAGCACCTGCAGGCGATACGAGTGCCCCGGAGTGAGCGTGACGTTCCAGCGCGCTTCGGTACCGTAGCCGGCACTGGCGAGGCCTGCCGGCGGCGCGTCGGCGCCCGGGCCGAGATTCCAGTTGTTCTTGGTGGGATCGACGTCAGGCGTGATGCTGACCAGCGTCGGCATCTTGGTGTAGTCCACCGTGCGGACCGCCGACTTCCAGGTGCCGAAAATTGCGTTTGGATTGGATGGAGCCCCACCCATCTGCCAGTCGCCCGATCGGTTGTTTGGATCGGTGCTGATGTCCGTGATGAACAGCGACGGCCACATCGGTCGCAGCGACGCGTCCAGCCCGCTCTGATCGCCGACCAGGGCGTTGGTGCCGGTCTGCGGGTCGGTCGAGCTGCCCGGGTTCGACGCCAGCGCCGTCACCGGATAGTCGGTCATCGTGGTGCCGGACGACATCTTCACCACCACCTGCCGCACGCCGAGCGTCAGCGCGTGCTCGTCGCTGTAGAACATCTGGACCACGCCGTTCGGCCACGAGCCGGCGGGACGGATCGCGGCGAGCACCTCGTTCTCGTTGAAGGCGGTGCTGGTCAGCGGGTTTGTGGTCGTCTTCGGATAACCGCAGTCGGTGATGATCAGCTGCTCGACGCCGGGTGTGCAGCTGAAGACGCCGCCGCCGGTGCCGCCGATCGGGATCGTGCCGCCCGTGCCGCTGTTCCCGCCCGCGCCGGCCGTGCCGCTGCCGTTGCCCGCTGTGCCGCTGGTGTTGCCGCCGGCCCCGTTGCCGGCCGTCCCCGTGCC
>DATFXS010000605.1:0-7335 GCA_035315605.1 Polyangia bacterium | reverse complement strand
ACGCCGCGCTGCTGCGGCACTGGTTCATCAACGGCTATTTCGGACACGCCGAGGATCTGCTCGCCGTCTCGATGGTCGCGACGCTCGCGGTGCTGCTCGCGTACTCGCGCCGTCAACCGACCGCTCCCGTCCCGCTCGCCGCCCGCAACGTCCCGTTCGCGCTCGCCGGCACGCTGGTCGCGATCTACCTGACGCTCCCTTTCGAGATCAAAGCTCCCTTCAACTGGTGGGGGATGAACGTCCGCGTGATCCCGTTGCTGTTCGTCTGGCTGCTCGTCGCGGTGCCGCCGGGCGCGCTCGATCGCGTCGGACGGGCGCTCTTGATCCCCGCCGTCGTGGCAACGGCGGCGTTCCTGATCTACGTGACCGTCGACATCTCGCGCACGTTCAACGGTCCCTGGGGGATGGCCGGCTTCGACGACGTGCTCGCGAAGCTGCCACCCGGCGCGCGGCTGACGGGCCTTTACACCGACTACCGGCAACGCCCGCACTACGCGCACTACCCCTTCCATTACGCAACCTCGTATGGGTTGTTGCACGGGGCCGCGCAGGCCGCGCCGTTCATTCCGATCCCGCAATCCTGGACGAACCCGAAGACGGTGCCGGCCTATCCGTTGGCGGGCGACGCGGCGCTGTTTTCAGTCAGCCAGCACGCCGCGGGCTATTCGCACTTCCTCGTCCGGACCTGCGCGGGGACAGGCTGCGTCCCCGATCCGCTCGACGGCAAACCCGGGTTCGCGCGCGTCGCCGAGAGCGGCCGCTGGCGCCTCTACGCCTGCGCGGGCCCCCCCTGCTCCGCCGCCGATATAAAATGAGACGCATGTCCCGCCGCGAGCCGATCGGAAGATGGATCGTGGCGGCGCTCGTCGCCGGCGTGCCGCCGCTCGTCGTCTGGAGCGGCGGCTGCGGCAATTGTTCGGACAGCTACGGTTACGCGACCTGCCCGGAACCCGTTCCCGTGAGCGTCATGATCGACCCCCAGCCCGAGCCGTGTGAACTTGACGGCAGCGATACAGCTGACGGTGGCCTCCCGCAGTGCGCGGACCTTCTTCGAGTCCGCGTGGCGCTGGTGGGAACCTGGATCGGCGCAGAGGTCAACCCCTTTGGCCAGGCCTTCCAGGTTCAGATCACTTTCGGTTCCGACGGCCACTACACCGGCCACTGCGCGCAGAGCAGCTGCCCCACCTCTGTCTTCTACTGGGGTACCGACGACGACAGTCCTCTCAAGACCTACGAGGTCACCGGCCTCAACACGACGTACGGCTGGGCGGTAGGGCACCTTGCTGTCGTCGTCCAAGACAACGAGACCATGTCCACCGATCCCGCGTTCATGTTGCCAGTCGCCCAGCACCTCCAGTTCCACATCTGGGCAGATACCGACATGCCAATGCTGTTCGATCTGACGCGCGCGCCATGACAGTCGCCGGCACGTTCCCGCGTTGAACTTGGGGACGGCCGTAGTACGCTGCCGCCTGCCGTGAATGCCCCCCTCGCCCTGTCTCGGGTTTCAGAATGGGTTTTGCGCCGTGATGCCCTGCGCACCGCCCGTGCCGCCGTCCCGGCGCGCGGCGATCGGCGCGACCGGGCGCTCTGCCAGGCGCGCCTGCTGCTGGAGGTCGCGCGCCGCGTGGCCGAGCCGGTCGAAGGTTTCCCGCCCGGCTCGCGCGCGGCGGTCCGCCTGGGGCTCTACCGTGAGGCCGCTTTCTGGGCGCTTTCCGCCAGCCGCCCCGACGGGGGCGACGCCCCTTCGACGCTCGCCGGCGCCTGGGCAGACCAGGACCCCGAGCGGCTGAGGCGCGCCGCCAGCGACGACGCCGCGGTCGATTGGCTGCGGCAGACGCTGACCGATCGGGGTGGGCCCGATCCGCTGGACGTCACCGAGGAGGACGCGGATCGCGCCCTCGCCTTCGTCCAGGCGCTGATCGGCGAGATGGACGCCCCGCGCCGGCGCGTGGCGGTCGTCCTCGGCCACCGCTGGCTCCGGATCGCGTCGGTCGCGCTGGTCCTGCTGCTGATCATCTGGGGCTTCTACCGGTTGGCGCTCGGCTCCAACCTGCTCGCGGGAAGGCCGTTCCACACCAGCTCGACCTTCCTCGGCTGCAGCTCCGATCCCCAGTGCCAGGGCCTTCTGTTCCACACCGAGGCCGAGCTCAACCCGTGGGTCGAATTCGATCTCGGCGCGCCGAAGACGTTCCACCGCCTCGAGGTGACAAACCGCAGCGACTGCTGCGCCGAACGCACGATCCCGCTCGTCGCCGAGGCCAGCAACGATCGCGTGACCTGGAAGGAGCTGGCCCGCCGCGACACCGAGTTCTCGACCTGGACCGCGAAGTTTCCGCCGAGAACGGCGCGCTACTTCCGCCTGCGCGTCGCGCGGCACAGCACCTTCCACCTCAAAGACGTCGCGCTCCGCTGATGGCCGTCGTTCTGCGGGCGCTGACCCTGCTCGGGTTGACGGGCGCGTCGTGCGCCCTGTTCGTACAGGAGATCACGGGCGAATGGCTCGCCCCGTTCGTATCGTCGAACACGCTGACGCTGGCCAACCGCCGGCTCCTCCTGATCGGCATGGTGGCCGGCGCGCTGGTCGCGGTTCTGGCCGGGCTGCTCGTGCTCTGGCGCCTCGACCGCCGCCGGCTGGAAAGGCTCGCCCATCTCCTGTGTCCCGCCATCCTGATCGGCTTCGTGCCGCCGCTCTGCCAGACCTCGTCGTGGCCGAACGCGTTCAACGCCGGGATCGTGATCGGCATCTTCATCCTGATCGCCGAACGGCTGTACCGCATCGCCTTCCAGGCCGGAGCGGACGCCGTCGTGCCGGCGCCCGACGGCTACCCGCCCTGGTGGCGGCAGATCATTCCGCCGCGCCTGAAACGCTGGTTGCCGCCCTTGCTCGTGGTCGCGGGCGCGATCGGCTACGCCATCTATTTCTCGGTGTTCACGCTGCGCATGCACGGGCGCTTCCAGACGTACAACTTCGATCTCGGCCAGTACGACAACCTGTTCTGGAACCTCCTGCACGGACACCCGCTGCGCATGACGCCGCTCGGGCTGGAGCAGGACTGGACCGACCTGCGTAACCACGCCGACCTTTCGGTCTTCTTCTTCATCCCCTTCTACGCGATCAAGCCGGGGGCCTCGACGCTGCTGGTGCTTCAGTCGTGCACGCTGGGCCTGGGCGCGATTCCGATCTACCGGTTCGCGGCGCGCCGCCTGCCGCGCGGCTACGCGGCGCTGATCGCGTTCGTGTACCTGTTCTATCCGCCGATGCACGGGCTGCAGTTCTACGACTTCCACATGCAACCGATGGCGTCGACGTTCGTGATGTTCGTGATCGACTTCGTCGACGAACGCCGCTACATCCTGTGCGCGATCGCGTTCGCGGTCGCAATCACCTGCCGCGAGGACATCTCCGTCGGGCTGGCGATCCTGGGCGCGTTCCTCCTGCTGTCGGGCCATCGCATGCTGCCGGGCCTGGTGATCGCCATCGTCGCGAGCATCTACTTCGTTCTGCTCCGCTTCGTCATCATGCCCAGCTTCGGCACCTGGGGGTTCGCGGACATCTACAAGGACCTCTTCCCGGCGGGCGCGCCCAACTTCGGCGGCATCATCGCCACCCTGGTCTCGAACCCGATCTACACGCTCCTGTCGCTGGTCACCATCGACAAGGCGCGGTACGCGCTGCAGATCCTGCTGCCGCTGGCATTCCTGCCGCTGCGCCGCGCCTACCTGGCGGTCTCGCTGGTGGCGGGATCGATCTTCACGCTGCTGACGACGCACTACGCGCCGACCATCGACACCGGCTTCCAGTACTCCGCCCACTTCTTCCCGTACGTCTTCTCGGCCGTGACGCTGGCGATCGCGGCCTATCCGCTGGACGCGGCCGGCCTGGTCCGCCGCCGGGCCGCGATGTGCGCGCTGATCACCGGCACGGCCCTGTCGGGCGTCTTCTGGGGCGCCATCCCGCCGCGCGACTCGGTGCACGGCGGGTTCTCGAACATGACGATGCGGCCACCCAGCGCCAGCGACCGCGACAAGGACCGGTACATCCGGGAGCTGCACGCGATGGTGCCGCAGAAGGCGTCGCTCTCCATCGGTGAGTCCGAGATGACCCACATCTCGCATCTGGACGTGAAGGGCCTGCGCGACAGCATCGACTCGGACTACATCATCTATTCGCTCGGCTCGGGCGGAGACCGCGCGCTCGTGTCAGGCGACTTCGACAAGATCGCCGAGCGCCCCGGCGGCCTGATCTTGCTCAAGAGGAAGACGGCCAAGCTGCCGCCCATCCTGCCGCCCGGCGAACGCCGCCCGCATTAAGAGGCCCTACCCCCGACGGGGGACGGGCAGGATCGTGCGTGCCGCGGGCGGGGTCTCGACCGGCGCGTTCACCTCTTCGCCGATCAGGTAGACGGGCTTCGACTGCGACTCGTGATACGTGCGCACCAGCAGCTCGGCCAGCAGGCCCATGCCGATCAGCTGGATGCCGACGACGAACAGCATCACCGCCAGCAACAGCAGCGGGTTCCGGTGCGCGTAGACCCCGGAGCGGAACTTCTCGATCAGCGTGATGATGCCCGACAGGAAGCCGCCGCCGATGAAGGTGAAGCCCCACAGTCCGAACAGGTAGAGCGGCTTGGTCGAGTAGTCGCCCAGGAACTTCACGGTGGTGAGGTCGAGCAGCACCTTCAACGTGCGCGCCAGCCCGTACTTCGACTTCCCCTCCTTGCGAGCGTGATGGCGCACCACCTGCTCGGTGATGCGGGCCCCCGACCACTTGGCGTAGACGGGGATGAACCGGTGCATTTCACCGTAGAGCCGCACCGGCTCGAGCACCTCGCGCCGGTACGCCTTCAGCGTGCAGCCGTAGTCGTGCAGGTGCACGCCGGTCACCCGGCCGATCAGCGCGTTGGCGATCTTGGACGGCAGCTTGCGCGACAGCGCCTTGTCCTGGCGGTTCTTTCGCCAGCCCGACACGATGTCGTATCCCTCCTCGAGGCGCTGGAGCAGCATCGGGATGTCGTCCGGATCGTTCTGCAGGTCGGCGTCCATCGGCACGATGTACGCTCCGCGCGCGCGCTCGAACCCGGCGGCCATCGCCGCCGTCTGCCCGAAGTTGCGACGAAAACGGACCAGCCGCAGCCACGGGCGCGTCGCGGCCGCCGCTTTCAGGCGCGCGAAGCTGTCGTCCCGCGACCCGTCGTCGACGATCAGCACCTCGGTCGACCGCCCGCCCCCCTCCAGCTTGCCGACCACGTCGTCCAGCGCCGCCACGAGGCGCGGGATCGTCTGCTCCTCGTCGTAGAGCGGCACGACGATGGAAACCTGGGGAGCCTCCGCCACGGCCCTTCTTTATAGCCTATCGGGACCCTCAAAGGGTCCCGAACCCCCCGCGATGGTACGGGGCGAGCAAAGCTCGCCCGCTCCCCACGCGATGGCCCGACAGGACAATGCCCAGCTGGCATGATAAGGACGCGGAACCCAGCTCATGTGCGGCATCGCGGGGTTCATCCAGAGGCAGCCGAATCCCGAGGCTCTGCCGCGCATGCTCGCCCGCATCGTCCACCGCGGCCCTGACGGGGAGGGGATCTGGGACCGGGCCCACGGCGGCTGGAATGTCGCGATCGGCCACCGCCGCCTGTCGATCATCGACGTCGAAGGCGGCGTCCAGCCGATGGAGAGCGCCGACGGCGCGGTCGTCATCAGCTACAACGGCGAGGTCTACAACTTCATGCGCCTGCGCGCGGCGCTGGAAGCCAAGGGGCGCCAGTTCCGGACGCGCAGCGACACGGAGGTGATCCTCCAGCACTTCGAGCAGTGGGGCGCCGGCGGCGTCCCGTCGCTCGACGGCATGTTCGCGTTCGCCATCTGGGAAGCGCGCGAGCGGCGCCTCACGCTGGCGCGCGACCGCGCCGGGATCAAACCGCTCTATTACGCCGAGCTGGCCGACGGCGGCATCGCCTTCGCCTCCGAGCTGTCGGCCCTGCTGGCCCACGGCGGGGTCGACCGCGAGCTGTCGATCGAAGGGCTGGCGTCGTATTTCTTCTCCGACTACGTCCACCCGCCGACGACGATCGTCCGGAAGGTGCGCAAGCTGCCGCCCGGTCACACCATCATCTGGCAGGACGGCGGCTTCGGCTTGCCGCACGCCTACTGGCAGCTGCCCGCGCCGGCGCCCGCACCCGACAAACCCGACGGCGAGCTGGCGGCCGAGCTCTGGTCGGACATCGGTCGGGCGGTCAAGGCCCAGCTGGTGTCCGACGTGCCGGTCGGCATCTTCCTGTCGGGCGGCATCGACTCCTCGTGCGTCGCGAAGGCGGCGGTCGCGGCCGGCGGGCGCATGAAGGCGTTTTCGATCGCGTTCGACGACGCCACCTTCGACGAATCGTCCTACGCGCGCACGATGGCCGAACGGCTGGACGTCGAGTGGATCACCGAGACGCTGCACGAACGCAACCTGCTGGACGTCATGGACGTCGCGCTCGACCACATCGACGAGCCGCTCGCCGATCCGTCGTTTCTACCCACCTTCCTCCTCTCCCGGTTGGCCGCCCGCCACGTCAAGGTGGTCGTGGGCGGCGACGGCGGCGACGAACAGTGGGGCGGCTACCCGACCTACCGCGCGCACGGCTACGCCGCGACCTACCGCCACATCCCGTCGTTCATCCGCAAGCAGGTGATCGCCCGCGCGGTCGGCCTTCTGCCGATCAACGATCGCTACCAGAGCCTGGAATGGAAGCTGCGCCGGTTCACGAAGCGCTGGGACGACGACATGGTGACGCGTCACCTGCGCTGGATGTCCAGCGTCGACCTCCCCGATCTGGCGCGGGCGATCCCGGCCGCCAAGGGCATGCAGCCGGCCGCGCTGGCGGCGCCCCTGCCCGAGACCGACGATTCGTTGCAGCGCATCCTCGCCCTCGATTTCACCACCTACATGCCCGGTTCGGTGCTGACCAAGGTCGACCGCGCGTCGATGGCGCATGGCCTCGAAGTGCGGCCGCCCCTGCTGGACGACGCCCTGGTCGAGCGCGCGTTCTCGCTGCCGTCGCGCTACAAGGTCCGGGGCGGGTCGGGAAAGTTCCTGCTCAAGCTCGCGTCGCGCGGCAAGATCCCCGACGAGATCATCGACCGCCCCAAGAAAGGGTTCGGGATCCCGCTGGCCAGCTGGTTGCGGGGACCGCTCAAGGACCGCATCCACGAGGTCGTCACGCGGTCGCCGGTGTTCGACCGGGCCCTCCTGGACGGCGACGTCTTCCGCGCCTGGAATCAGCAGCATCAGGCCAAGCGCGCCGACCACAGCAAGCCGCTCTGGGCCATGCTCGTGCTCGATCACTGGTTCCG
>DATFXS010000604.1:0-2013 GCA_035315605.1 Polyangia bacterium | reverse complement strand
GAGCCTGTCTGGGCGATCGGCACCGGCCGCAACGCCACGCCGGGGCAGGCCCAGGAGGTGCATCATTTCATTCGCACCCGCATCGCCGCGCGCGCAGCGGCGGTCGCGGCACGCATGCGGATCCTTTACGGCGGCAGCGTGAAGCCGGATAACATCCGGACGCTGATGGCCGAAGCGGACGTCGACGGCGGCCTGGTGGGCGGCGCGTCGCTGACCGCGGAATCGTTTGTCCGTCTCGTCAAAGAGGGCTCGACGCCATGAATACGTTCCTGACCATCGTTCACGTTTTCGTCTGTGGGTTCCTGATCCTGGTCGTGCTGTTGCAGGCCGGCAAGGGCGGCGGAATGGGCATCGCCTTCGGCGGCGGTGGCAGCCAGACCGTCTTCGGATCGTCGGGCGCGGGCAACTTCCTGACCCGCCTGACGTCGATCACCGCGGTGATCTTCATGATCACGTCGCTGGTGCTGGCGCACAACTCGAGCCAGCAGGATTCGAAGCGCCTGCAGCGACTGGAGACCCGCCGGGCCGCCGAGAAGAAGACGGAGGACGAGCGCCTCAACCGGCTGCAGAAGGAGGCGACGCAGTCGACGGGTAACAAGGCCGGCCAGTCGGCCGCGCCGGCAGCGCCGGGAGCCGCCACGCCGGGCGCGCCCGCACCGGGCCTGACGCCGCCGTTGCCGCCGCCCGGAGCGCCTCTGAAGCTGACGCCGCCCAAGCTGGCGACGCCGTCGGAAACGACCGAGCCCGCCAAGCCCGCCAAGCCCGCCAAGGCTGACAAGGGCGACAAGGCTGACACCGCCGAAAAGCCGGCGAAGGGCGCCAAGGAAGGCGCCGCGCCTGCGCCCGGCGAGAAGCCCGCGCCGAAGCGCAAGAAGAAGGCCCCCGCCCCGGCAGAGGGTGGCGACACCGGCGCCACGCCGGCTGCGCCGCCACCTGCGTCGCCGACGCCGCCGCAGTAGACTGGGACGGTAGACATGGCGCTACCGTTCACGAAGGTCGAGGGACTGGGGAACGACTTCGTCGTCGTCGACCTCCGTCCCGGGCGGCCTGCGGCCGGGTCCGGCGGCCCGTCGCCCGAAGATCCGGCGGTCGTGCGCGCGATCTGCGACCGCCGGTTCGGCGTCGGCGGCGACGGGGTGCTCGCGATCCTGCCCAGCCAGGTCGCCGACGCGCGCATGCGCGTCCTGAACGCCGACGGCAGCGAGGCCGAGATGTGCGGCAACGGCATCCGCTGCGTCGCGAAGCTGCTCCACGACACCGACCCGTCGATGCGCCGCCCCACCCTGCGCATCGAGACCGGCGCCGGCGTGCTGGCCTGTGACCTGGACGTCGAGGCGGGGCGCGTCCGCACGGTGGCGGTCGAGATGGGCCGCCCGCGGCTCACGCGCGACGAGATCCCGATCCGGCCCGGCGGAACCGGCCGCGTGCTGCGTGAGCCGATCACGGCGCGCGGCCGCACCTTCCATTTCACGGCCGTGTCGATGGGCAACCCACACGCGGTCATGTTCATGGAAGACGCCGCGATGCTGCGCGTACTGGCCGAGGAGTTCGGGCCGCTGTTCGAGACAGCCGAGCGCTTCCCCAACCGGACCAACGTCGAGTTCGCCCACGTCCGCCCGAGCGGCGAGATCGATCTGGTCGTCTGGGAGCGGGGCAGCGGCATCACGATGGCCTGCGGCACGGGCGCCTGCGCCACCGTCGTCGCCGCATGCCTCGAGGAGCGGCTGGCGCCCGGCGTCGAGCGCGTCGTTCATCTGCCGGGCGGGCCGCTGAGCATCCTGGTCGACAAGGAATTTTCGTCGGTGCGCATGCGCGGCCCGGCGCAGGTCGTCTTCGAAGCCTCGATCAACCTGCAGGCGCTGCCCGCGGCGTCACGGTAGGTCGACGAGATAGCCCGAGAACCCGATTTCCGCGCGGAAGCCGCCACCCGCGGGGATCTCGGTGCTGAGCCAGACCTGGGCCTCGACGGTCTGCCCCGCGTCCGCAAACATCGGAACCGCGATGCTGCCCTCG
>DATFXS010000603.1:0-12074 GCA_035315605.1 Polyangia bacterium | reverse complement strand
CGCCTCGCACCCGCCGAACGCGCACGCGAGAAACAACATCGTCAGCGTCGACGTGCGCGAGGAGAGGTGTGGCGAAGGGCGCCGCACACACGGACAATATCCCCTTGTCCCTCGCTGTTCTAGAAACGGCTAGCGTTCGGGTTGCAGGTAGACGGCCGCGAGCGGCGGCAGCGTCAGGCGCAGCGACGCGGGGCGGCCGTGAACGCTGATGTCGTCGGCCGCCACGCCGCCCAGGTTGCCCATGCCGCTGCCGCCGAACACGGCCGCGTCGGTGTTGAGCAGCTCGCGCCAGCGCCCGCGCACCGGGACGCCCACGCGGTAGTCGTGGCGCGGGACGGGCGTGCAGTTGAACAGGCAGAGGACGACGTCGTCGGGTACGGTCCCCTTGCGCAGGAACGAAAAGACGCTGTTCTCGTTGTCGTCGGCGTCGATCCATTCGAACCCCGCCAGGCCGACGTCGTGCACGTGCAGCGCGCGCGTCGCGGCGTAAAGGCGGTTCAGCTCCGCGACCAGCGACATCAGCTGCACGTGATATTCCGACGAGCCCAGCAGGTGCCAGTCGACGCTGCGGTCGTGCGCCCACTCGGCGAACTGGCCGATCTCGCCGCCCTGGAACAGCAGCTTCTTCCCCGGCTGCGCCCACATGTACGCGAACATCAGGCGCAGGTTGGCGAACCGCTGCCAGTCGTCGCCGTGCATCTTCTCGATCAGCGACCGCTTGCCGTGCACGACCTCGTCGTGTGACAGCGGCAGCACGTAGTTCTCGCTCCAGAAGTACATGCTGCGGAACGTGAGCTTGTGGTGGTGGTAGCGTCGGCCGATCGGGTCCTCCTGGAAATACGCCAGCGTGTCGTGCATCCACCCCATGTCCCACTTCATCCCGAAGCCGAGCCCGCCCGTGTAGGTCGGCTTCGACACGCCCGCCCACGACGTCGACTCCTCGGCGATCGTCTGGACGTCGGGGTTCTCGCGGTAGACGCTCTCGTTGAAGATGCGCAGGAACTGCAGCGCCTCCAGGTTCTCGTTGCCGCCGTACTGGTTCGGGATCCAGTCGCCGCCGCGGCGCGCGTAGTCGAGGTACAGCATCGACGCCACCGCGTCCACGCGCAGCCCGTCGATGTGGTAGCGGTCCAGCCAGAAGCGCGCGTTCGACAGGAGGAAGCTGCGCACCTCGTTGCGGCCGTAGTTGAAGATCGCGCTGCCCCACTCGGCGTGCATCCCCTTGCGCGGGTCCGCGTGCTCGTAAAGATGCGTGCCGTCGAAGTAGATGAGGCCGTGCTCGTCGGTCGGGAAGTGCGCGGGCGTCCAGTCGAGGATGACGCCGATCCCCTGCTGGTGCAGGTGGTCGACGAACCACATGAAGTCCTGGGGCGTCCCGAAGCGTGACGTCGGCGCGAAGAAGCCGGTCACCTGGTAGCCCCAGGACGGGTAGAACGGATGTTCGGCGACGGGCATCAGCTCGACGTGAGTGAACCCGCAACGCCGCGCGTGCGCCGCCAGCTTGGGCGCGATCTCGCGGTAGCCGAGCCAGCGGTGCTTCTCCTCGGGGACGCGCATCCACGACCCGAGGTGCACCTCGTAGATCGACATGGGCGCGTCCAGCGCGATCTTCCCGCGGCGCGCCGCCGTCCAGGCGGCGTCTTCCCAGCCGTAGTCGTCGATGTCCCAGACGATCGACGCGGTCGCGGGCGGCTCCTCGCAACGGAAGCCGAACGGATCCGCCTTGTCGACGCGGTAGCCGCCGTGGCGCGAGGCGATCCGATACTTGTAGCGCGTGCCGTGGCGCGCCTCAGCCACGCGCCCCTCCCAGATGCCGGTCTCGCCGCGGCGGGCGAGCGGGACAGGACGCTCGCCCCAGCGCTCGAAGTCGCCGATGACGTGGACGCTGTCGGCGTTGGGCGCCCAGACGGCGAAGTCGACGCCCAGCACCCCAGCCGGAGTCGGATCGCGCCGCGCCACGTGCGCGCCGAAGCCGTCGTAGGCGCGGGTGTGCGTGCCTTCCGCGAACAGGTGGACGTCGACGTCGCCGAGTCGTGACATTCGGAGAGCATCGTAACCGAACTAACGTCGCTTATCCGGGGCGTCGCAAGCTTTGACTCCGATGCCTTAGCCGACGTACAGTTTTCGCCTATGCGGTTGTACTCGATTGCGCGTCTGGGGTTGGTGCTCGGTTTCTTGTTCGCGTTCGGGCTGACGGCGCCGGAGGCCCGGGCCGGCAACCCGACGGAGCTCAAGGCACGCGAGGCGTTCGCGGCCGGTCGCTACGAGGACGCTCTGAACCTGTTCGCGAAGCTCTACGCGGAGACCTTGCACCCGGTCTACCTGCGGAACATCGGGCGCTGCCACCAGAAGTTGAAACAGCCCGACCAGGCGATCGACAAGTTCAACGAGTACCTCGCCAAGGAGAAGAAGGTCTCTGCCGACGAGCGCAAGGAGATCGAGGGCTACATCAAGGACATGCAGGCCCTCAAGGACGAGCAGGCGCGTCAGAGCGCGCCGCCTCCGCCTCCGCCGCCGGTCACGCCGATCAATCCCAATCCGCCGCCGCCGACGGCCAACCCGCCGCCCCCGACCTACACCGGCCCGCCTACCGGGACGACGTCCGGGACGTTGATCGCGCAGCCGGGACCGCGCGAGGAAGAGACGCCGGTCTACAAGAAGTGGTGGTTCTGGACCGGCATCGGCGCGGTGGTCGCGGGCGTCGTCATCGTGGCGATCGTGCGGCCGTTCGGCGGCAAGACCACGATGCCGCCCTGCACGGCGACAGACGGGTGCATGTGAAGCGGCGGTCGGTTCGCTCTCTTGCCGTGCGCGGGCTGCTCGTCGGCGCCGGCCTGGCCGGGTTCGCGCCCGGCTGCAAGAAAGACGACGCAAAGTCGCTGGTGATCGTCGACATGGAGGTGAAGGGCGGCGACGGGACGGGCGTGGCGGTCGTCGAGGTCTCGATCGGTTACCCGGACCCGTCGACCGAAATCGCGGTGAAGAAGGACTTCGACCTGCCCGCGACGGGTCTGCCGACGAGCCGCATGTACGAGGTCGGCGTCTGGGTTCCTTCCGGGGTCACGGGCTCGCTGCCGGTGACGGCGGTAGCGAAGCCGGTTTCCGGCTGCGCGGGCTACGTCGGGATGAGGTACGTCAAGGTCCCCGCGGGCGGGACGTCACCAATCGTGGTGACGATGAACGCGTCCGCCGACGTCTGTACGGTCACCGGCACCGCCGGCACGGGCGGCGCGATGGGGATGGCCGGGTCGGGCGGAACCATGGGGATGGGCGGCACGGGCGGCAGCACGGGGACCGCGGGCACGGGCGGCAGCACGCCGCCGGGGAGCTGCGGGACCATGGTCGGATCGCCGCCTCCGACGGTCGCGACCCCGACGCTCAACAACTGCGTCGAGTACGACAGCTCTCCGTCGACTCCCTGTGACCCGGTCACCGACACGAACAACGCGGGGATCGTCGACATGGCGGTCAGCCCGGACGGGCAATTCCTGGCGACCTCGACGAACAACTCCTACTTCGACGGCGTCGTGAAGATCTGGAAGTTGCAGGGCGGTACGCCGACGCAGTGCGGGCCGACGTTCACGAAAGCGAACAGAGGGCCCGGGTTCGTCGCCTTCTCGCCAGACGGCCAGTTCTTCGCGATCGCCTGGAACGGCGACTACGTCTACATCTACCGCGTTCCGACCTTCGGTCAGGTCGGCATGGATTCGCGATCGCCGAACTCTCTTTACGGCGTCGGCTTCTCGGCCGACAGCCAGACGCTGTTCTACATCGACTACGTCGCCTCCGACGGGACCCTGTACGCGGACCATATGGACGGCTCGGCGATCACGATGACGGCGCTGGGCGTCGATCCCGACTTCATGGCGGTCGCACCGACGGCGGTCGGCGGCGTCACCTCGATCGCGGTGGCGGGCTACAACGCCAACTTCGGCGCGTACGGCTGGAACGGATCGGTGTTCTCGGGTCCGGTCGTGAAATCGACGGTGGGCACTTCGGTCGGCGAGCGGCTCGCGTTCTCGCGCAGCGGCACGATGCTGGCGGAGGGGACTGACGACGCCACCGTCCGGATCTGGAACCTTCCGATCACGGCGAACAGCGCGCCCGTCGGCACCGCCATCACGCTGCCCGGCAAGCCGTTCGGCATCGCGTTCTCGGCGGCGGGCGATCAGCTTGCGACCGGTTCGGCCGGCGAGGTCGACCTCTGGGACGTTGCGACGCACGCGTTCGTCGCGCGGCACAACGTCACGCCTCCTGCCGGAGGGACGAACCAGTTCGTCGATTCGACGGCCTTCTCGGCGAGCGGCGGCGCGCTCTTCGTCGGTGAAGATCAGTGCAACAAGTTCCTGATCTGCCAGTGAACGGTCGCAACGCTCTCATTGTGCGCGTCTGCGGCGCCGTGTGGCTGCTGGTCGCCGGATGTGGCGGCAGCAGCAGCAAGGGCGGTTCGGTCATCCACGTTCAGCTGACGACGATGCAGGAGGTGACCGGTCTCGACACGGTCCGTTTGACGGCGGGCACGGTCGCGAAGACCTTCCCGGTGCAGCGCCTGTCGACGGTCGCGACCCCGCTCGACCTCTCGGTTCCGCCGGACGTGCTCGGAACCATCATGGTCGGTGCGATCGCCCGCCCGGCGAGCGGGTGCATGGGTTACGCCGGGAGCGGCACCGCGTACCTGGGCGCCGCCGGCGATTCGGCGGAGGTCGCGATCGTGATGCAGCCGCAGGACATCTGCCAGACGACGGGCACGGGCGGCAGCGGCGGGACGGGCGGCACCGGCACCGGCGGCTCGACGAGCGGAAGCGGCGGCGCCGCAGGCACGGCCGGCAGCTCGGGCGGGAGCATCGGCGCGGGCGGTAGCACGGGAACCGGCGGCGCTGCCGGGCGCGGCGGGACAGGCGGGGGCGGGACGGGCGGCGGCGGGACGGGCGGCACGGGGACCGGTGGTCAATCGCCGAGCTGCAGCGTGGCTGTCGGTACCAAACCGACGGCCGTGACACCACCTTCGCTCACGAAGTGCGTCGAGTACACGCAGAACGATCCCGGCGCGACCTGCGACACCACCACCGGCGCCAACGATCCCTACATCAACGAGGTCGCGGTATCGCCCGACGGTCAGTACATGGCCACCGCGGCCAGCGACACGACCGGCGCGCAGGACCGGGTCAAGATCTGGCGGCTCGTCGGGAGCACGCCCACGCAGTGCGCGACCACGCTGGCCAACGCCGGCGCGGGCCCGCCCTACGTCGCGTTCTCGCCCAACGGCCAGTACCTGGCGGTCGCGTGGATGGGCGAATGGCTCTATGTCTACAACGTTCCGTCGTTCACGATGGCCGCGATGATCACCAGCGCGGGGGCCAGCAGCGCGCTCTCCGGCGTCGGCTGGTCGCCGGATAGCCAGGCCGTCATCAGCGTCGCCTGGGACCTGAACGTCGACGGGAACCTGTTCGCCGATCGGCCGAACGGTACCGCCATAGGATCCCGTGCCCTCGGCCTGGGTCCGCAGGTGATGGCGGTCTCGCCCGTCGCGGGCACCGGCAACGTCTCGACGATCGCCGTGGGCGGATTCGACGGCACCTTTGGCGTCTACACGTTCAACGGCACCACGTTCGGGACCACCTCGACGATCGTCCCGACCGCGACATCCGCGGTGGCCTGGGCGATCCGGTTTTCGCCCACGGGCAACCTGCTGGGCGTCGGTACTGACGAAGGGATCGCGCGGTTCTGGAACATTCCGCTGACCTCGAATACGCCAGCCGGCAACCCGATCTCGAACGTGAGCGGCCGCCCGATCTTCGGGCTGTCGTTCTCACCGTTCGGAACGTACGTCGCGATCGGTTACGACGATCAAGCGGAGATCTGGAACGTGACGACGCGAACTTTCGTGTCGGCCGCGACGGCCTCGACGTTCGTGGACTCCATGACGTTCTCAGCATCGGGGGCGGCGCTGATCTCCGGCGAGGACGAATGCGGCAGCGTGCTCGTCTGCGCCGACTGATCGCCCCCGTTCACCCGGGAGCAGATGTTCAGCTGTCCGGGCGAATTTATTAGGGAGGTTACCGAGCCCTTCTCAGCTGGGCCGTGTATAGTTTCGGCAAGTGATGCGGCAAGTCACTTTGGCCCTCGTACTGCTCGCCGCACCGGTCGCAGCGCATGCCCGTCCCTGGGAGGCGCGCGAGCCGGCCGTCGAGCCCAAGCCGGCGCACCAACTGCGCAATCCGGCGAAGTGGCCGGCGGAGCCGGAGCAGCCGGCGGCGCCGCTCGACGAGATGAAGTTCAAGCTCGCGTGGGCGTCGCTCTGCGGCGTCTCGTCGGAATCCGCGACCGGTGCGCTGGCGCCGAAGATCCTCGCGGCGGCCAAGACCGCCAACAGCGATCCGTTCACGCTCGCTGCGCTGGCCCGCTACGGCAGCCACTGCGACGTCACGTACAAGGGTAAAGGCGGGACATACGGTCTCCTGGCGATCGAGCCGGGCATGTATCGCGTGGAGGGCGCGCCGACGCTGCCCGTCGACAAGAATGATCTGACGTCGAAGCAGCTGCTGGATCCCGACGTGAACCTGGCCGTCGGCGCGGCGCTGCTGGAGATGTGGAACGCGACGCACAAGGATATCGACGCCGCGTTCAACAGCCCGGCGCATCGGACGGGCGTCGCGCACTTCGTTTGGGGCGACTTCGTGCGATCGAGCGGCCAGGAGGATCTGATCCTGACCGCGCGCCGCCGGATGATCGAGAACTACCAGGGGAAGAAGGACGAGCCGCGGATGGCCCAGTACATCGGCGTGCCGATCGTGTCGCCGCTGGAGGCGGTGCCGCGCGTGGCGACCAGCGGACCGGGCGACGACCGTTCGGGCGGTGCGCGCCGGCACGCCGGGCTGGACATCGCCGGCATGCTGGGCGAGCCGGTGCGCGCGATCGCGGACGGCACGGTGATCTTCGCGGGCATCAACAGCCCGACGCGCGCCCGCATGAGCGGCATCCCGCCCGAGAAGATCGCCCGCTACAAGCACCGCCGCATGGGCGTGGGCGGGATCTACGTCTGCATCGAGCACGTGCCGGAGCCGCGGCGCATCGTCTCCTGCTACATGCACCTGGGCGGCTACACCGTCGGCGAACACGACCACGTGCTGGCCGGCCAGGTGATCGGCGAGCTCGGGCGGACGGGCGTCAAGGTGTCGCCGCCCCACCTGCATCTCGAGGTGCGCATCGCGGATCGCCACACCAATCCGTTGCGCACGCTGGGCGACTACGTGATCCCGCCCAAGGACACGATGACTCACCAGTACAACGTGCGCGCGCAGCGGGCCCGCCTCCGCGCGCTGCGGTCGTAATTTCGGTCGTTCCTGGTTTCGCTCGCGCGCGGCCCCGAATCGGCCTACGCTCGGGCCCATGAACCAGCCGAACAATCCCTACCAGGCACCGCAGGCGGATCTCAACACGGGCATGCTCGGCGACGCGCCGGACAACGATCTGCCCGACGCCTCCCTGGGCCTGCGATTCGCCAACTTCGTGATCGACGGCATCATCGAGCGGGTTCTGTTCGCCGTCGTTGGCGTCGCGGCCCTCAGGGCGATGAACCCGGAAGGATGGGGCCTGATGGTCGGCGTCCTGTTCGCGCTGCTTTTTTTCGTCGGCTATTACGTCATTCTCGAAGCGGCCTTCGGGTGGACGATCGGCAAGCTGATCACCGGCACGCGCGTGGTGGACGACGACGGCAACAAGCCGGCCGTGCTGCGCGTCCTCGGCCGCACGCTGGCGCGCCTCATCCCGTTCGAGGTGTTCTCGTTCCTGTTCGCCAACGCGGGCTGGCACGACTCGCTGTCCGGGACCCGGGTCGTCAAAGTCCGGCGCTAGAGCGCATCTCGTAAATGGCTCCACTCGCCTCAACTCTTCGGCGGGGGCGGGAGGAACGGCTGTTCGGCCGGCCTCCGCGAGCAAGCTCGGAATCCCGTCGGCCGCAACGATCCAAGCGGCCGCCTACGCTCCGGCCGACCGAACAGCCGTCCCACCCGCTCGTCTCAGAGCAACGTTTCGCTCCGCCCGAAAGCCGCCGATACAGAGTCGGGGCACGCGTCAGACTCAGGTCGACCTACCAGCGGCGCAGAGCGAGCGAGGGGTGGCGCGCTGGAGGGGCCTGAGCGACAGGACCCCGCAGCGAGCGGAGCGCCGCCCCGCTTAGAACGGCTAGGCACGTGATACTGTTACGCGCCAGATGATCCGGCGTAACGACGCGCTCGACTACCACCGCTCCGGGCGGCCCGGAAAGATCGAGGTCGTCCCGAGCAAACCGCTGGTCACGCAGCGCGACCTGTCGCTCGCGTATTCGCCCGGGGTCGCGGAGCCGTGCCTGGAGATCGCGGCCTCGCCCGAGACGGCCTGGGAGTACACGGCGCGCGGCAACCTGGTCGCGGTCGTCACCAACGGCACCGCCGTGCTGGGCTTGGGCAACATCGGCCCGCTCGCCGGCAAGCCGGTGATGGAGGGCAAGGCCTGCCTGTTCAAGAAGTTCGCCGACATCGACGTCTACGATCTGGAGGTTGACGCGCGCGAGCCGGCGCGCTTCATCGACACGGTCGCGGCGCTGGAGCCGACGTTCGGCGGCATCAACCTGGAGGACCTGAAGGCGCCGGAGTGCTTCGAGATCGAGGCGGGCCTGCGGGCGCGCATGCAGATTCCGGTGTTCCACGACGATCAGCACGGCACGGCGATCATCTCCGGCGCGGCGCTGATGAACGGCGCCGAGCTGGCGGGCAAGAAGCTCGCGAACATGAAGGTCGTCGTCTCGGGCGCCGGCGCGTCGGCGATCGCCTGCGCTAACTTCTACGTCGAGCTGGGGGTCCGGCTGGAGAACGTGACCCTGGTCGATTCGCTCGGCGTCATCTACGAGGGGCGCCAGGAAGGGATGAACGCCTTCAAGGCCCGCTTCGCGCGCAAGGACGACGGCGCCCGCACCCGCGCCGACGCGATCCGCGGCGCGGACGTCTTCCTGGGCCTGTCGAAGGCAGGCCTCTGCACGCCCGAGATGCTGAAGACGATGGCGAAGAAGCCGCTCATCTTCGCGCTCGCCAACCCCGACCCGGAGATCAGCTACCCGGACGCCAAGGCGGCGCGGCCCGACGCGATCGTCGCGACCGGCCGCAGCGACTTCCCCAACCAGGTCAACAACGTGCTCGGTTTCCCGTACATCTTCCGGGGCGCGCTGGACGTGCGCGCCAAGGAGATCGACGAAGCGATGAAGATCGCGGCGGCGCGCGCGCTGGCCGAGCTGGCGCACGAGCCGGTGCCGGACAGCGTGGCGGAGGCGTACGGCGTGCACAGCTTCCGCTTTGGTCCCGACTACATCATCCCGAAGCCGTTCGACACGCGGGTGCTGTGGTGGTGCGCGCCGGCGGTCGCCGAGGCGGCGATGAAGTCGGGCGCGGCGCGCCTGATGCTGGACATCAACGAGTACCGCGAGCGGCTCAAGCGCCGCACGGGCGGCACCCAGTACACGATCATGAGCCGGATCGTGCAGCGGGCGAAGAGCTCGCCCAAGCGGATCGTGTTTCCCGACGGCGACAACATCAAGGTGCTGCGGGCCTGCCAGATCGTGCTGGACGAGAAGATCGCCCTTCCGATCCTGCTCGGCGCGGAGAAGAAGATCCGCCAGCGCGCCACCGAGCTGGATCTGGATCTGGAAGGGGCGGAGATCCTGAACCCGGCCGATTCCCTCAAGCACTCGGCCTACGCGCACGAGTACCTCGAGCTGCGCTGCCGCAAGGGCGTCACGGCGGCCAGCGCCGTGCGCTACATGAACCGGCGCACCCACTACGGCATGATGATGGTCAGGCGCGGCGACGCGGACGGGCTGGTGGCGGGGCTGACGGCGCCGTACCCGGACACGATCCGTCCGGCCCTGCAGATCCTGGGCACGCGCCCCGACGTGCGGCGCGCGAGCGGCATGTACATGATGCTGCTCAAGAACGACGTGAAGTTCTTCGCGGACGCGACGATGAACATCGATCCCGACGCCGAGACGCTGGCCGACACGGCGATCCAGGTCGCCGACGCGGCCCGCGCGTTCGAGGTGGCGCCGCGCATCGCGATGATCTCGTTCTCCAACTTCGGGTCGGCGCCGCATCCGGAATCACAGAAGGTCGCGGCGGCGGTCGAGATCGTGCGCAAGCGCCGTCCCGATCTGGAGATCGACGGCGAGGTGCAAGCCGACATCGCGGTCGAGCCGGAGAAACTGCACGAGCTGTTTCCGTTCACGCGGCTGACCGACGAGGCCAACGTGCTGGTGTTCCCGTCGCTGGCGGCCGGCAACGCCGCCTACAAGGTCCTGGCCGCGCTGGGCGGGGCGACCGCCGTCGGTCCGATCCTCCTCGGCGTCAACAAGCCGGTCACCGTGCTTCCGCGCGACGCCAACGTCGACACGATCGTCAGCATGACGGCCTACACGGTCGCGCGCGGCAGCGGCTGATTCACCGGCGCGATCGATGAAGTTGGCGAGGTTCGGTCTGCCCGCGCTGCTGGCGGCTGCAGGCGCGTGCCAGGGACCACCCGCGAGCGTGGCCACCGGTCCGGACCGGGTCGTGCTGCCGGTGGCGAACGCCCAGCTTCTGCTGGAGCCGTGCGGTCCGAACATCGTTCACGTCGCCTACGCGCCGTCCGCGACGTCCGCGACCTTCTTCTCGCGGGCCAGCCTGGCGGCGGGCGTGCGGCAGTGCGCCGACGGGACGCGGTGGGCGCGGACCGACCAGAACGGCGTGACGACGCTGGCCACGCCCGCGCTCGCGGTGGCGGTCGATCGGTCGACCGGGGCCGTCAGCTTCCTCGACCGGAGCGGCGCGACCGTGCTCGCGGAGACGCCCCAGGGTCACGGGCTCCTGCCCGCGACGGTCATGGGCGAGGCGACGAACCACGTCCAGCAGCAGTGGCAGCCGAACGACGGCGAAGCCCTTTACGGCCTCGGCCAGCATCAGCAGGGACACCTCGACATCAAGGGCTACGACCTGGATCTGCGACAGGTGAACACCGAGGTGTTCATCCCGTTCCTGGTCTCGAGCCGTGGCTACGGCATCCTCTGGGACAACACCTCGTTCACGCGTTTCGGCGACCTCGGGCAGCCGCAGCACGTGCCGGGCGTCAGCTACGACGCCGACGACAACGTGAGCGGGGCCGCGAGCGGGGCGGTGACCCTCTCGCTGCAGCTTGCCGCGCCGGTCACGGGCGACTACCAGTTCATCACCTACGCGTCGGGCAACCTCCAGCTCGCCATCGACGGCCAGACCTACGTCGATCACTGGCGGCAGGGATGGCTGCCGAACGTGGAGATCGCGAAGGTGCATCTGCAGGCCGGGCAGACGGTGCCGGTGAACCTGCAGTGGGCCGCCGACCTGGACGTCGACATCCTGCGCTTCTCCTGGAAGCCGCCGCCGGCGGCGCCCCCCACGACGTCGCTCTGGTCCGAGGTCGGCGACGGCATCGACTATTACTATGTCTACGGGCCCGCGCTGGACGACGTCGTGCGCGGCTACCGGCGCGTGACGGGCCGGGCACCGATGCTGCCCCGCTGGGCGTTCGGCCTCTGGCAGTCGCGCGAGCACTACCAGACGTCAGCCGACATCACCGACGTGCTCGACGGCTACCGCTCACGCAACGCGCCCCTCGACGTGATCGTGCAGGACTGGCAGTACTGGACGCCCTCGGGGTGGGGCTCTCACCAGTTCGATCCCGATCGCTATCCGGATCCGCGGGGCCTCGTCGCCGCCATTCACGACAGCTATCACGCGCGGTTCATGCTCTCGGTCTGGCCGAAGTTCTATCCGACCACCGACACCTACGCGGCGCTGGCGGCGGCCGGCTACGTCTACACCCTCAACATCACGGGCGACCCCGGCCGGGGGATCGCGCCGGTGGTCGATTTTCTCGGCAACAACTTCACGTTCTACGACGCCTTCGACCCGATGGCGCGCGCGCTCTACTGGTCGCAGATCGACAGCCGACTCTTCGGTCTGGGCGTGGACGCCTGGTGGCTCGACGCCACCGAGCCCGAGGTCGTCGAGGGGGATTCGACGCCGGCGGGCGCCGGG
>DATFXS010000602.1:0-13017 GCA_035315605.1 Polyangia bacterium | reverse complement strand
TAGGGGCGAGGAGCGCGCTCACAGGTTCCCGAAAGGGACCAACCCGCCCCGCCTGCGCCGCCTCCAACTCTCCGCCGCAGGTTTCAAGCTGATTTGATGACGGGGAGCCGGCGCAGGGAGTTGGAGGTGTCCCGTTTGGGGCACGTGAGAGGCCGCTCCGCGCCCGTTGAGCGTGTGCCAAGAACCTCGACGCTTGGGGGCGCGGATGCCAGGCCGAACACGAGCGACGATGGCCGCGTAGCGGCCATTTCAGGAGCGGTGCCCCAAACGGGACACCTCCAACGCCCGGGAGCCGGCGACTCAGTCGCGCTTCAATAAGAGAAGCGGCGGACGCTGACGTTCATGACGAGGCCGAGGGCGGCGGCGGTCGTGAGGATGCTCGAGCCGCCGTAGCTGATGAGGGGCAGCGTCACGCCGACGACCGGCAGCGTTCCGCTGACCATGCCGACGTTGATGATGACGTGCCAGAACAGCATCGACGCCACGCCGACGCAGACGGTGGCGCCGAAGCGATCCCGCGCCTCACCCGCGATCTTCAGGATCCAGAGGATGACGACCAGGTAGGCCATCAGCAGGACGGCGCAGCCGACGAAGCCCCACTCTTCGGCCCAGACCGCGAACGGGAAGTCGGTCCACAGCGCCGGGAAATGCCGCAACCGGATCTGCGTGCCGTGGAGGAACCCCTTGCCGAAGAATCGCCCCGAACCGATGGCGTTCAACGCCTGCCGCGCCTGGTACGCCCCCTCGGAGTTCGGATTGAAGAACGCCTCGACGCGCTTGCGCTGATACTCGTGCAGCAGGTGCTGGTAGATCGGGAACGCCGCCAGGGTGGCGAGTCCCAGGATCGCCGCCAGCGTCTTCAGCTTCAGCCGGGCGGTCATCATGATGCTGAAGAAGATCAGGAGCAGCAGGAAGGCGGTGCCGAAGTCCGGCTGCTTGGCGATCAGTAGGACCGGCAGGCTGACGATGACGACCGGGATGGCGAGGTGCCGCCACGATCGCTCCTCGAACGCAGGCGAATCGTTCAGGTACTTGCCCAGGGCGATGACGGTCAGAAGCTGCATCAGCTCCGACGGCTGCAGGTGGAAGGGGCCGAGGTCGAACCAGCGCCGCCCGCCGCCGACGATCTTGCCGAACAGGAGCACGCCCGTCAGCAGCGCGACGCCCGCCGCGTGCATGATGTAACCGAGGCGCGCGATGTTGCGGTAGTCGAACGCCGCGACGCCCAGGAACACCGCGGCGCCCAGCCCCAGCCACGAGATCTGCTGGGAGAACAGGTTCCCCTGCCGGTCGTGGACCGCGCTCCAGAGGTTGACCAGCCCCAGCCCCGCGACCGTCAGGGCCGACAGCGTCAGCGTCCAGTCGAAGCGGAAGCGGAGCTTGCGCCAGCCGATGGCCTTGACGACGTTCATGGCGTCGCCTCCGCCCCGGTCTGGCCGTCGGCCGGCTTCGGCGCCCGCCGGCGCGGCAACCCGACGTGGGGCGCGTCCTTGTCGGCGGGCGCGACCGTCTCGAAGTACTTGTCGACGATCTCCATCGCCGGCGGCGCGGCGACGTCGCCGCCGTGGCCGCCGTGCTCGACCAGCACGGCCACCGCGATCTTCGGCCGCCCGGCGGGGGCGAACCCGACGAACCAGGCGTGGGTCACGGATTCGTAGCCGCCCTCGCCCCGTCCGGTCTGCACCTGCGCGCTGCCGGTCTTGCCCGCCACCTCGATGTCCTTGAGGCGCGCCTTGTACGCGGTGCCGCGCGATTCGTTGACGACGCCGACCAGCGCCTGCCGGACCGTGGCCAGCGTCTCCGGCGAAACCGCCAGCTCGCGGCGCACGCGCGGCGCGAACTCCTCCAGCGTCTTGCCCTCCGGCGATTCCACGCGCTCGACGATCTGCGGCAGCCACAGCTTGCCGCCGTTCGCGATCGCCGCGTACAGCGTCACCATCTGCAGCAGCGTCACGCGCGTCGATCCTTGCCCGATGACGGCGTTGACCGCCTGGCCGATCTGGAACCCCTCCGCCTTGGGATTCTTCCGCTTTTGATCGCGGTACCACTCCTCGGTCGGCAGGAAGCCGCCCTCCTCGCCGTTGAGGCCGAGCCCTGTGGGGGCGCCCAGGCCCAGGTCGGCGCCGAACTTCGCGAGCCGGTCCATCATCCCGGGGCGCGCGCCCAGCTCGTAGAAGTAGACGTTGCAGCTCTGCACAATGGCGTCGTAAAGGTTCACCGTCAGGTGGGTCTTGGTGCACCGGAAGACGTGGTGCGCCAGCTCGAACGAGCCGTGGCACTTGGTCTTCTCCTCGGGCGTCACCAGCCGATCCTCCAGCGCGGAGATCGCGGACACCGCCTTGAACGTCGAGCCGGGATAGTAGGTCTCGCCCACCGTCTTGTCGTGCAGCGGCTTGTACCGATCGGCGAGCAGCCTCTGTTCGGCCTCGGGCGTCAGGTGGCCCGACATCTCGTTGGGATCGAAGGCCGGCTTCGACACCATCGCCAGCAGCCGTCCGGTGTCGACGTCCATGACCACCGCTCCGGCCGCCGACGCCGGGCGCAGCGCGCGCTCGGCGGCCTTCTGCACCTCCACGTCCAGCGTCAGCACGACGTTGTTTCCGGGAACGGCGGCCTTGGTGGCGGGCCCCTCGATGACGTCGCGGATGTCGGTCTTCGGCATCCCGCGCCGATCGACCACCACCTTCTGAAACCCGGCGTGGCCGCGCAGGTAGCCGTCCCACTGCCGTTCGACGCCGGTGCGGCCGATCAGATCGCCGGCGCGGTAGCCCTCGTCCTTCTTGGACCGCAGCTCGTCGGCCGAGATCTCGTTCATGAACCCGACCACGTGCGCCGCCAGGCCGCCGTACGGGTACGACCGCCGGGGACCGGAGACGATCTTCACGCCCGGCAGATCGACGCCGGTCTCGATCGACGCCATCGCCTCGCGCGAGACGTCCTCGGCGATCAGGATCGGCGCCGGCGTGCGCGTGTTCTGGGGCGCCGCCAGCCGCTCCCAGACGTCCATCGCCTCGTCGCCGTTCATGCCCAGCAGCGCCCGCAGCCGCGCGAACACCTCTGGTTTCACCACGCCCGGCGTGCCGTAGACGTTGTAGGACGGCCGGACCGTCGCTAGCACCTTTCCCTTCCGATCGCGGATCTGGCCCCGCACCGCCGGCAACGTGTCGGTGCGGACGATGCTGTCGGAGGTGACCCGGAAGAAGACGTCGCCCTGGAACACCTGCAGGTAGAAAAGCCGTCCCGCGATGGCGACGAAGGCGATCAGCACGAAGAGCGCAAAGTGGCGCGCGCGCCTTCGTATCTCGGGAAGCTCCGCGTCCTGCCCTGCTATCTCCATCGCTTCATCTACGATCCGTCATCGACAGCGACATGCCGCTGCCGCCGCCGCCGCGCGGCCCCCGCGCCAGCCCGACGCGCGAGCGCGCCATGTCGACCCGGCCGTCCAGCCGCCGGAACAGCGACAGCACGAGCGGCCCGACGATCGCGGTCAGCACTGCCTCGAGCGGCGCCTGGCGCAGTCCGCCGTAGCCGCCCTCCGGCGCCACCTGCGCGCGCACGACGACGATCAGGAACGACGCCAGCAGGCTGGCGACGAACGACGTCGCCGCGCCAAGCACGATGCCGTTGACCGCGACCCGGGTCGTCAGCGCGCGCGCGAACAGCGCCATCAAGACGAAGACGAAGGCATGCACGCCCTGCGGCGCGCCCGACACCAGATCGAACAGGTAGCCGGCGACGAACGCCACCACCGCCGACGACGAGATCGTCCACTTCGGCGACAGACCGACGTGCAGCACGACCAGCAGCGCGAAGCTGGGCACCGCCATGTGCACCGGCGCCAGCTCCAGCACGGTCGACTGCAGGATCAGCAGCAGGTAGGCCACGGTCAACGTCGCGGCCGACCTCACTTCACCACCGCCAGTCCGCGCCCGGGCGCGTGGTGCGATCCCGGATCGGGATCGGCCGCCGGCGGCGGCGCGACGACCACCAGCACGTCGGTCAGCCGCGCGAAGTCGACGTCCGGCGTCACCTCGACGTCCTGGTACAGCCCGACCGCGCCGGGGATGATGCGGGTGACGTGGCCGACCGCCAGGTTGCGCGGAAAGGCGCCGCCCACGCCGCTGGTGACGACCGCGTCGCCCTCCTTCACCGGCTCGCCGCGCGCCAGGTACTCGATGCTGCAGCGGTAGCCGTTCTCCCCCGATTTGCCGCGCAGGATCCCGCGCCCGCCCGTGCGCGGGACGATCACGTCCAGCGCCGAGCGCGGATCGACCAGCAGCAGCACGTCCGAGCTCTTGCCCGCGACGCGGTTGATCCGTCCCACCACGCCCTCGGGCGTCAGCACCGGCATCCCGCGCCTGACCGTCCCCTCGCCGCGGTCGATGTCGACGCGCGCAACGCGGAAATAGGGGGACGCGTCCACCGCGATCACGCGCGCTGCGATCGTCTCGGCCGGTGTCGCGTCGCGCAGGCCCAGCAGGCGCTGGTAGCGCCCGCTCTCTTCCGCCAGGCGCCGCATCTCGATCAGCTCGGTGCGCAGCTGTCGGTTCTCGCGGCGCAGCCCCTCGTTCTCCGAGCGCACGCTGGTCAGCTCGGCGTAGCGGCCCGCCACGCCCGTGATGGCGCGGGCAACGTACGACATCGCCGCCTGTCCGGGCGAGACCAGCCGGAGGATGCCGCGGTCCAGCGCCGACAGCTCGCCCGGGTTCCGGGCGCTGACGCGCAGGACGAAGATGGCGAGGATCAGCGTCGCGGCGACAACCGCGATTTCGCGTGCGCGCTTACTTCCGACCACCATGGCCCGCTACTGCAGCGCAACTTCCCGCAGCAGGCCGAGCTCGTCGAGGGCGCGCCCCGTACCCAGCACCACCGCGCACTCGGGTGAATCGGAGACCATCACGGGCAGGCCCGTCTCCTCGCGCAACAACACGTCGAGGTTTCGCAGCTGCGAGCTGCCGCCGGTCAAGACGACGCCGCGATCGACGATGTCCGCCGCCAGCTCGGGCGGCGTGCGCTCGAGCACCGAACGGACCGCGTCGACGATCTGGTTGACCGGCTCGGCGAGCGCCTCGCGCACCTCGTCGCTGTTCATCACCAGCGTCTTGGGTACGCCGGCGACCAGATCGCGGCCCTTGATCTCCATGGTCATGACTTCGTCGGTCGGGTACGCGTTGCCGATCTGCTTCTTGATCGTCTCGGCCGTGCGCTCGCCGACCAGCAGGTTGTACTTGCGCTTGATGTACGCGACGATCGCCTCGTCCATCTTGTCGCCCGCGACCCGGATCGATTTCGCGACCACGATCCCGGCCAGCGAGATCACGGCGACCTCGGTCGTGCCGCCGCCGATGTCGACGATCATGTTCCCGGACGGTTCGGTCACGGGCAGCCCGGCGCCGATCGCGGCCGCCATCGGCTCCTCGATCAGGTAGACCTCGCGCGCGCCGGCGGCCAGCGCCGAATCGCGCACGGCACGCTTCTCGACCTCGGTGATGCCGGAGGGCACGCCGATGATGATGCGCGGTTTGACCAGCGTGCGCCGGTTGTGCACGCGCGTGATGAAGTAGCGGAGCATCGCCTCGGTCACCTCGAAGTCGGCGATGACGCCGTCCTTCATCGGGCGCACCGCCACGATGTTGCCGGGCGTACGGCCGAGCATCTCCTTGGCTTCCTTACCGACCGCCAGCACCTTCTTGGCGCCGTTGCCCGAGCGCTGAACCGCGACCACGGACGGTTCGTTCGAGACAATCCCCTTGCCGCGGACGAACGTCAGCGTGTTCGCCGTACCCAAATCGATGGCGAGGTCGTTGGAAAAGAGCCCGTAGACCCAGTCGAGCAGCATTGAATTGTCCACCCGCGCGTCGCCCCGGTAACGCCGCGCAGACGAAGACAAATTCTTATCACACCCAGGTGCACTCCGATAGGGCGCCCGGGACGAATGTGGTAAGTTTCGCCCCGCCATGCTCGACCAGATGCGGAAGAATTCGCGATCGCTGCTGATCAGCGGGCTCTTCGTCATCATCATCGTCACGTTCATCATCAGCTTCGGGCCTCAATCGCGAGGCACGACTTGCGAGCAGGTCACCAGCGAGGACCACTTCGCCGCCCGGGTCTCGGGCCAGACCGTCTCGAACAACGACTTCAAGTACGCCTGGTACCTGGAAGGCGGCGACCGCATGCCCCCGAAGGCGGCCCGCATGCGGCGCGTGAAGGAACACGTGATGGACCAGCTCATCGAGCGGGAGCTGCTGACCTCGATGGCCGACAAGCTTGGGTTCGTCGTCAACGATGACGAGGTCGAGGCGCTGATCGGCGAGGCCAAGGTGATCGGACCGAACGGCGTCACCGAGACGCTCCCCATGCTTCAGAAGGATGGCCAGTACAATTACGAAGCGCTGAAGAGGTTCGTGCGCGGGCAGCTGCAGCTGACGCCGAACGCCTTCACCGCCCAGCAGAAACGAGAGCTGCTCGCGCAGCACGTGCGTCAGCTCGTGCGGTCCAGCGTGTCGGTCTCGCCGGACGAGGTGAAGGCGGACTTCATCCGCAAGAACCGTCAGCTGAACCTCGAGTACATGCGGTTCACGACCCGCCGCCAGGAGAGCGAGGTCGCGCCGACCGAGGCCGAGATCGCCGCCTACGCCGCCAAGAACGAACCGAAGCTGAAGGAGCTCTACGAGCAGCGGAAGTTGATCTACGAGAAGGCGCCGGCGCAGCGCCGCCTGCGGCAGATCCTGGTCAAGGTCGCGCACGACGCCGACAGCAAGGCCGACAAGGCGGCGCACGACAAGGCCGACGCGCTGGCGGAAAAACTGAAACGCGGCGGCAAGGGCCCGGGCAAGGACGCGTCGGCGTTCGCCGAGGCGGCGCGGCAGTCGTCGGACGACGCCGCCACGAAAGGCCGCGGCGGCGATCTCGGCTGGCGCGCCCGCGGCGGGACGAACCTGCAGGGCGAGGCCGAGGACAAGGTGTTCGCCGCCAAGGACGGCACGATCGTCGGTCCCCTCAAAGGCAACGACGGCTACGTGATCACCAAGGTCGAGGGATCGCGCGAGGGGCACATCACCTTCGAGCAGGCGCGGTCGGAGCTGGCGGAGGACAAGCTGCGCCAGGAACAGGCCACGTCGCGCACGCGGTCGGCTGCGGAGGCCACGATCACCAAGGCGAAGGATAGCCCGACGGCGACGCTGAAGTCGCTGTTCCCGCCCCCCAGCGACACCCAGGAAGCGAGCGCGAGCGAGAGCGCCATGCCGCGCGTCGAGGAGACGGGGCTGACCGCCGTGCGGATGGAGTCGGACGGCGCGGTCATCGAAGGCATCGGGACATCGACCGCGGTGGCCAAGGCGGCGCTCGCCCTGACGGCGGAGAAGCCGCTGGCCGGACCGATCGCGGTCGGCGACACACTTTATGTGATCCGGTTGAAGGAGCGGAAGGAACCCGACCTCGCCGAGTTCGAGCGCAAGAAGCTCGACCTCGCGCACGAGGCGGAAATGGCGAAGGGGTATCGCGTGTTCACGGATTGGATGAAAGCGGTCTGCGTGGAGGCGAGAGACGCGAAGCGGATCTCGGTGAATCTCGAGATGCTGAAGTATAACGACGAGGGCGGCGAGCAGCCGAGCTACGAGCCCTGCGCCGGTTACAGCAACTCCTTCGGAGGTTAGGGGCCGATGGCCGAGGCGGAAGCGGCGATGGCCCTCGCCCTCGCGGACGGTCGCGTGCTGCTCACGATCGCGAACCGCGATCTCCGCGTCGCGGTGGTCGAGCACGTGGCGGTCGACTGGCCGGGGATCTCCGAGCTTCCCCAAGGTGAAAACGGCAAGGAGGAGACGGGCCACGCCAACGGGCTGCGCCGGCGGCGCGGTCGGCTGCTGGCCGCGAACTTTTTGATCGACGGCGCGCGGCTCAAGTTGCTCGCGGAAGGGACGTCGCTGCCGACCGCCGGTCTGACGCGGATCGGGCTGTCGTTCGAGAAGGGCCGCGTCGTCGTCTCGGGCAGCGTGTCGGCGGCGGGCCGCGACGCCGACTTCAAGGCCCGGCTGCGTCTGGGGGCCGGCACCGGGCGCCGGCTGCGGATCGGCGTCGAGGACATCCGCGTCCAGGGCGTGCCGCCCCTGCCCCTGTCGGCGATCGCGGCGGCGGTGCTGTCGGCGTTCGGCAGCCACCTGCCGGAAGACGGCGGCGATCAGAACACGGACGGCGCCCTGGATCTCGACGTGCTGCGGCCCGCCCTCGACGAGTTGCTCGTTGCGGAGGGCTGGCGCCTGCCCAGCAGCGCCAGCCTCCGTCTCAGCTCGGCGGTCGTGTCGATCCGGGGCCTCGAGCTGTCGTGGGGCGAAGACACCGCGCACGCGGTGCCGCAGGCGGGCATCTCCGAGCGGACGTCGCAAGGCTACGAGGCGCCGCTCGCGGTGCTGCGGCGCGCGTTGGAGGACGCGCCCCGAGGACCTGAGCGCGCACTGGTGGCGCAAAAGCTGGCCGCCGCGTGCGAGCGCGCGAGCGACGAGGAAGGCGCGGTGGCCGCGCTGAAGGTCTGTATCGAGAACGCGGGGCGCGGGGCGCTGGTGGCGACCGCCTGGCGCCGGCTGGTCGAGCTGCACGCGCGGCGCGGAGATCCTCACGCCGCCGCCCGCGCGCTGATCGCGTCCGCCGACGATACCCGCACCGGCGCCTCCGAGGCGGAGCGCGCCGCCTCGCTGGTCGCCGCCGCGGAGATCCTGCGCAAGCGGCTCGCGCTGCCCGGCGACGCCGGCATGCTGCTCGAGCGCGCGGTCGCGCTGGATGCGAGCTCGATCGAGGCGCTCGAATCGCTGGAATCGCTGACCACCGAGACCGGCGACTTTCAGCGTCTGGCCGACGTGCTGGAGCGCAAGCTGCAGGTCGGGGCGCGCGGTCCCGTCGAGCAGCAGGAGATCCTCGGCAAGCTGATCGAGATCTACGGCGCCTCCGTCCCCAATCCCGAACGCGTCCGTACGCTGCGCGAGCGGATGGCCCTCCTGGACCTCGAGACGACGCCGATGGTCCCGATCCCGCCGCCCGACACCCGGGTCGGCGTACCGCCCATCCCGGAGGCGCGTCCCGAACCGCTCGTCGAGCTGTCCGGCCCGACCTCGCTCGCCGAGGTCGAGGCCGACTCGGGACCCGCGGCCGCCGAACCCGCGCCGAGCGCGGCCCCTCCCCCGCCGCCCCCTCCTTCCCCCGAGGCGACCGCCCAGGCGGCGGCGCACGCGGCGGCGGGAAAGACCGCCGAGGCGGGCGGCGACCTCGAACGCGCCGAGCAGGCTTACTGGCGGGCGGCCTCGATCGAAGCCGAGCCGGCCCTGCGCGCGAACTACCTCGTCGCGCACGCCCGCGTGCTGCTCGCGCGCGGCGACGTCGAAACCGCCCGCGGCCAGCTGGAATCCGCCCGCGAGCGCGCCCCCGACCACCTCGGCGCGTGCGCGCTTCTCGCGGAGATCTGTTACCGCACGCAAGACTGGGCGCGCGCGCGCGAGCTCTACGCAGTTCTCGAGGCCGCGCCCGGCGCCGCCGACATCTTGCCGCGCGAGCTGCTCGTGCAGCGGCGCGCCGCCCTCGCCGATCGCCAGGGTGACGGCGCCGAGGCCGAGGCGCTTTATCGCGAGCTCGCGATCCTCAATCCGCAGCACCTGGGCGCGCGCAAGGCCCTCGCCGAGCTGGCGCGCACGCGCCAGGATCTGCCGGGCGCCGTCCAGCGTCTGGAAGAAGTGCTGCGGCTGATGCAGCCCGACGCCGGCGCCGATCTGCTGGAGGTGCGGCAGCGGCTCGGGGCCCTGCACGCCGAGCTCGCCGAGTGGGAGTCGGTCCGCCACTACATGGAGCTGGTGCTGGTCCAGGATCCGGCGCGGACGCCGGCGCTGGAGCTCCTGATGGAGGCCTACGACAACCTCGACATGCCGGCGGAGGCGGCCAAGGTGTGCGCGCGCCTGGCGCGTCTCTACTTCGAACCGTCACGGCGCGCCGCCGCGCTGTACCGTCAGGCGGAGATTCTGCGGGATCGGCTGGGCAACCCGGCCGCCGCGCTGGACGCCTACCTCCGCTCGTCGGATCTCGATCCGCACTTCGTCCCGTCGCGCCTGCGTCTGGTCGATCACTTCTGGACCGTGGGCGATCTCGATGTGGTGGCGGATCTCGTCAACGATCTCCGGCACGTGCCCCTGTCGCCGGAAAACGCAGACCGGCTGGTCGAGCCCGACCTGGTCGCGCGCCTCGCCATCGCCGAGACGACGCTGCGCGGGGGCGCCAAATCGCGGTACCCGTTCTCCGAGACGCTGGCGCCGGCGGCTGCGCGCGCGATCGTCGAGGCCGCCGCGCACCAGCAGGACATCGAGGGTCGCCCCGTCGAGACGCTGGATTCGATGCTGACGCGCGCGCGCATCTGGGCGGGCGCCGACGGCGAGGCGACGCTGTACAAGGTGCTGATCGACATGGTCCGCGAGGATCCGGGCCGGCCGGGGGCGGCGGCGGCGCTCGGGCGTCTCGCCGAGACCGGAGGCCGCCTGGCGCTGGCCAGCGCCGCCTTCGGCCTCGCCGCGTTCGTCGTTCCCGAGGGTCCGGCCGCGCGCCACATCCCCTCCCTCCCCTCGCCTGGTCATGTCCGCCCCGAATCGATCGCGATCGGCGGCCCCGTCGATCACCCCGACATCCGCGTCCCGACCCGCCGCGCCCTGGCCGGGCTCGCGACGGCGCTGCTCGGTTACGGCACCGACGTGCAGGCGCCGAAGCCGACCGAGGGGAGCGGCCTTCCGCCCTCGCGCGCCACCGAGCTGCGACGGATCGGCGATCTGATCGGCTCGCCGCCGTTCATCGTCGTGCGCGACCAGAGCGGCGCGACGGCGGGCGATGAGCGCCGGCGCCTGCGCGTGATCCCGACCCAGCCGGCGGGTCTGTTGATCGGCGCGACCACCGCCAACCTTAGCGAAAAGTCGTGGTCGTTCGTGGCCGGGCGCGCGCTGGAGACGCTGCGGAGCGGGCTGCGCACCTCCGGGCTCGCGGGCGCGGAGGGTCTGGCCCGACTTCTGGAAGGCGCGCGCTCCGTCCTCGCCGACGCGCCGATCGACGAGCCGCAGGCGCGCGCCGTGGCCGACTGGCTGCGGACGCCCGACGCCGCGTTGTCGCTGGGCTCGGTCGAGAACCGCGCCGAAATTCGCACGTACGTCGAAGCGGCGCTGGCGCTGCTGCCCGACTGGGGGACGTTCACGCGCGGCGCCCAGCACACGCGCAACCGCGTCGGCCTGCTGGCCTGCACCGCGCCCGCGGACGCGCTCATCGTCCTCAAGGCCGACCAGCGGGGCGTCCCGGTCGGGCGCGATACGAACACGCCCGAGGGGCGTCAGGCCTTCCTGCTCACGCCGGTGGCGCGCGAGCTGGTCGAATTCATGTTGTCACCCGAGTACGAGGACGCGTTCGCCCCCGATGCAGAGGAGCCATCATGAAGGATCTCGACATCGGCATCATCGGACTCGGCGTGATGGGCGAGAACCTGGCCCTCAACATCGCGGACAAGGGGTTCACCGTTGGCGGCTGGGACGCCTGGGCCGATCCGGTCGAACGTCTGGCGGCGAAGGCGGCCACGGGCCGGGTGCACGCTTTCAAGGCGCTGCCCGAGCTGCTGGCGGTCCTGCGGCGGCCGCGCCGCCTGATCATGCTGGTCAAGGCGGGCGACGTCGTCGACCAGACGCTCGCGGCGCTGCGGCCGCTACTGTCCGAGACGGACATGATCGTCGACGGCGGCAACGAACACTTCCGCAACACCGAACGGCGCGCCACCGAGCTGGCCGCGCACGGCCTGCGCTTCTTCGGCATGGGCGTGTCGGGCGGCGAGGAGGGCGCGCGCCTCGGGCCGTCGCTGATGCCGGGCGGCGAGCGCGACGGCTACGACGACATGGCGCCGATCCTGACCAAGATCGCCGCCCAGGTCGAGGATGGCCCGTGCGTCACCTACTGCGGGCCGGGCGGCGCGGGCCACTACGTCAAGATGGTCCACAACGGCATCGAGTACGGCGACATGCAGCTGATCGCCGAGGCCTACGATCTTTTGCGCAGCGTCGGCGGTCTCAGCAACGGCGAGCTGGCCGACACGTTCGACGAGTGGAACCGGGGCGAGCTGCAGTCGTATCTGATCGAGATCACCGCGTCCATCTTCCGCGTCAAGGATCCCGACACGGGCGGCGACTTGATCGATCTGATCCTGGATTCGGCGTCGATGAAAGGGACCGGCCGCTGGGCCGTCCAGGACGCCGCCGAGCTGGGCGCGCCCGTACCCACCATCGCCGCCTCGGTCGAGGCGCGGGTGCTGTCGTCCGATCGCGCGGCGCGGCTGGAGACCTCCGAGAGGCTGCGCGGCCCCACCCCCATCGTGCTGTCGCCGTCCGATCGCAAGGCGTTCGTCGACGACGTGCGCGGCGCGCTCTACGCGGCGAAGGCGTGCGCGTACGCGCAGGGGATGAACCTGCTTCGCGTCGCCTCGCGCCTTCGCAACTATGGCCTCGATCTGGGCGAGCTGGCGCGGATCTGGAAGGCCGGGTGCATCATCCGCGCCCAGTTCCTCGGCCGCATCCAGGCCGCTTACCACCGCGAGCCGAGCCTGCCCAACCTGCTGCTGGATCCCGACTTCTCCGAGGAGCTGGCGGCGCGCCAGGGCGCGTGGCGCCGCACCATCGGACGCGCGTCGGCCGGCGGCGTGCCGATGCTGGCGACCACGGCCGCGCTCGGCTACTACGACAGCCTGCGGCGCGTGCGCCTGCCCGCCCACTTGATCCAGGCGCAGCGCGACTTCTTCGGGGCCCACACCTACGAACGGGTCGACCGCCCCGGCTCGTTCCACACCGACTGGCACAACCAAAGCTGATCACCCGGGGTCATCCCGCACGCGATGACCTGGATCCGATGGCGCCTGACGGTGGCGGCGGTTGCAACTCTGGCCGGCACCGGCTGCGCGACCGACGGCCCGTCGGCCTCGGAGCTGCTGAGCAATCGGCGGTTGGTGGTGCGTGCGGCGTCCGATCT
>DATFXS010000601.1:0-2636 GCA_035315605.1 Polyangia bacterium | reverse complement strand
GATGTGCCTGGCGGTGGCGGCGCGCGTCGACGGGACGCTCGTCCGCGAGTACGCCGGCAACGTCGCCGGCGACATCCGCCTGGGCCATCCCTCGGGTGTGCTGCCGATCGATGCCGCCGTGCGGTCGCAGGGCGGCGGGCCATGGGCGGAGCGCGTGACCGTCTACCGGACCGCGCGCCGGATCATGGAAGGCTTCGCGCGCATTCCGTGACTCTCGGGCGCGAAGTCCCGCCCGTATTTGCTGCTCTCTCGAACAGGAGATTGCACATGAGCAGGCGCATCCGGATCGCGGCTCCGCTGATCGCTCTTTCACTGGTCGCGACGGCCGTCAGCGTCGCCCAGCAGGGCGATAAGCTCGGCAAGGTCGAATTCCCGAACTCGTGCAGTCCGGCGGTGCAGGAGAAGCTCCTGCGCGGTGTGGCCATGCTGCACTCCTTCTACTATTCCGCGGGCCAGAGGGCCTTCGAGGAAGTGGCCGCCGAGGACAACTCCTGCGCCATCGCCGCCTGGGGCTACGCGTCCATCCTCATGTCCAACCCGCTCCAGGGCATCGGCGCGTCGGCCAAGAGCGCCGACCTGGCGCAGGCCGCGATCGACAAGGGCCGACAGATGGGCGCAAAGACCCAGCGTGAGCGGGACTACCTCGAGGCCGTCGCTGCTTACTACGAGGACTTCGGCAACCGGCCCGAGCGTGCGCGCCAGACCGCTCGGGCCAAGGCCTACGAGGCCCTGGCCGCGAAATATCCGGACGACGACGAGGCCCAGATCTTCTACGCGCTGTACCTGGCGGGGACACAGACGGCATCCGACCAGACGTACGCCGCGTACCTCAAGGCGGCCGGGATCCTCGAAAAGCAGTTCGCGAAGCATCCTGACCATCCGGGGGTCGCGCACTACCTGATCCACAGCTACGACGCGCCGCCGATCGCCGCCCAGGGTCTGCCGGCGGCGCGCCGCTACGCGGTCATCGCGCCGGCCGCGCCGCACGCGTTGCACATGCCCTCGCACATCTTCACCCGCGTGGGCGCGTGGACCGATTCGGCGACGACCAACCGACGCTCGGCCGATGCCGCGCAACGCAGCAACGATCCCGACGATGCGCTCCATGCGCTGGACTACATGACGTACGCCTATCTGCAGCTCGCGCGCGACGGCGATGCGCGCAAGACCCTGGAGGAGGCGCGCACGCAGACCGGGATCAACCCGGCACGCGCGACCGCGTACTACGCGCTCGCGGCGATGCCGGCGCGCTACGTCGTCGAGCGCGGCGCGTGGCCCGATGCGACGAAGCTCGAGCCGAGCCCGAGCAACTTTCCGTTCACCGAGGCGATGACGCATTTCGCCCGCGCGCTCGGCGCGGCCAGGAGCGGCGACCCCGCCGCCGCGCAGATGGATATCGACAAGATCGCGGCACAGCGCGACCGGCTGAAGTCGGCGAAGAACGACTACTGGGCGAACGAGGTCGAGGTGATGCGGCTGGCCACGGCGGCCTGGGTCGCGCTCGCGCAGAAGAAAGAAGGCGACGCGCTCGCGCTCATGCGCCAGGCCGCTGATATCGAGGACCGGAGCGAAAAGAATATCGTCACGCCGGGGCGCCTGCTGCCCGCGCGCGAGCTGCTGGGTGACATGCTGATGGAGCTCAAGCGCCCGGCCGAGGCGCTGAAAGAGTACGAGGCCTCGCAGCAGCGCGAGCCCAACCGCTATCGCGGCCTGTACGGGGCAGGCCAGGCCGCCGCGCAATCCGGCAACCGCGACAAGGCCCGGCAGTACTTCTCCAAGCTGATCGAGCTGGCGGGTTCCGGCGACCCTCGCCCCGAGATGGACAAGGCGCGCCAATATCTCGCGAGCAAGTGACGTCGCTCGGCGAGTCGCCAATTCCGTGAGCCGGCTGCACCTGGCGAGCGCGAAGGACGACGAGCCCGCGCGGCGGCAATCGTGATGAGCGCTGCCGTCGACGTGAGAACGCCGCGCGAGACGATGGACGGCTTCTATCGCGCGGTGCGCGCCGTCGGCCGCTTCTGGCTCTGGTTCTTCTTCAAGTCGGTCGACGTGCGCCATCCAGAGCGCGTGCCGCCCGTCGGCGCCGTGCTCCTCTGTATCAACCATCCGAACAACTTCATCGATTCCCTGCTCGTAGGCAGCGCCCTTCACCGAAAAGTCCACTACCTCGCCACGGCCGCGCTCTTTCGCAATCCGCTGGTCGCGCGCTTTCTCAGGGCGTGCGGGGCGATCCCCGTCTACCGTCGCCAGGACGACCCCGACAAGATGGACCGGAACCTCGACGCCTTCGAGGCGTGCTTCCGGGCGTTCCGCGAGGGACGGCTCGTCGCGATCTATCCCGAGGGCACCACCCACGCCGAGGTGCGCGTACAGCGCATCAAGACCGGCGCCGCGCGCCTGGCGCTCGGCTTCGAGGCGGACCGGCCGCGGGCGCTCAGCGTGGTTCCGGTCGGCCTCAACTTCGACGCGCGCAAGTCGTTCCGCGGGCGCGTGCTGGTCTCGTTCGGCGTGCCCGTCGCGGTCAACCCGTACCTCGACGCCTACCGCGCCGACCCGGTCAAGGCGGTCGAGGCGCTGACCGACGCAATCCAGTGGGGCATGGAGGCCGAGGTCGTCCACGTCGCGCGCATCGACGA
>DATFXS010000600.1:0-13522 GCA_035315605.1 Polyangia bacterium | reverse complement strand
GGTGCCGCGATCGTCGCGGCCGGCTGCGGCGGGGCGGTATCAGCGGCCCGCGCGGGCCCGGGCGCCAGCGCCGCCAGGAACGCCGTCGCCAGAACCAGAAAGTAGGCCGGCCGGCAGTCGTTCATTCGTTCATGATACCGGGAGCATCGAGAATAGAGGTGAGCATCATGCACAAGGGCAGCTGTCTCTGTCGAAACGTGAAGTACGAGATCGAGGGTGAGCTCGGCGAGTTCGGCTACTGCCACTGCACCAGCTGCCGCAAGGCCAGCGGTTCGGCCCACGCCGCGAACGCGCCAGCCGAGCGCTCCCAATTTCGCCTCGTGAGCGGCGCGGACACGCTGCGTGAGTTCGAGTCGTCACCTGGAAAGTTCAGAGCGTTCTGTTCCCGGTGCGGATCGCCGATCTACGCGTACCTGTCCGCGAGCCGCGACCAATTGCGAATCCGACTCGGGACGCTCGACACCCCGTTCACGAAGACGCCGACCGCCCACACCTGGGTCTCGGACAAGGCCCCGTGGGAGCCGATCCGCGACGACCTCCCGCAGTTTCCCGAGTGGGCGCCGAAGTCCGTTCTGAACCAGCGCGGATCTCGCCAGCCGTAACGGTGTCGAGACGGCGTCATGGAACACTTTCCTGAACAACACGAGCTGATCAGCTTCTTCGAGTGCGAGCCCGCGGTCCTCGACGCAGGCGTTCCCTGGGCCCACAACCACCTCGAGTTTCGGACACGCCGGGGGGCCGACGAGTTCCTCGCAACGATCGAACCGGGATATGAGACCTTCCGATTCCAGTGGCGGCGCAATCAGCGGGAACTGATTCGTTTCGCCCTCGAACGGGTATGTCGGCTCGATCTGCAGATGTCAGCTGCGCGCGAAGTCCTGATCGTCGGCTTCCGGCCATCCGTCGGGGTTTCAGAAATGAGGATCCAGCTGAAGCCTGAGCCGCACATCGAGTGGGCTGTCTCGGCGGATGGCGTCTAACCAGCTGCTGCTAGCGAAGACCTGCGATTGGACATGGCCACTGCTCTCGATTGGCTTCGGGGACATCAGCGGATTCCGCTGAATTCCCCGCAGGACGTCATCGATTCCCTCAAGGAGGTGCGCAAGGTCCTGGCACAGCATCCAGATCCGCGCTGCCTACCGCTTGTCTTCGGAATGTTCGACGACCACATGGGCTGGGGCATTTTTCAGCTCTTCGACGATGTGCTGGCCAAGTACAATCAGGAGCAACTCACGCCGCACCTCAAAAGAGCGCTCCTGAGCGACAACCGAGGGACGCGGTGGTGGGCCACGCACTGGGCGAGGGAATTCCTGGCACCAGAGTTGGCGCCGGAACTCGAGGCAATTCTGCTGAATCCCGAGGACGATGACGCGCATTACTTCGCGATCGGCGCGCTCGCAGATATCTATCAGATGACGCACGATTCCCACGTCCTCGCGGTGCTTCGGGATCGAGCTGCCACCGAGACCGATCCCGAATGCCGGGAACTGCTTCGTGAGTCATTCAAAGAGTTCGAGGCCCAGGGATAGGCCGCCTAGCCGGACCGAGGATGCGAGGACTGGAGCTACGCGACGCTGACAGTCGGGGGTTTCTCACCTTCGACCTTCGCGACATCCTTGCGTGCCTCGGGTCGGACGTCATTGACCGGACGTGGACTTGCCAGGGCGTGGACTGTACCGGCGAGGGTGTCGACGAGTTCTTCGACGTCGTGTACCGGGGACGAGGCATTCCGGGCAGCAAGCTGGTCGACCTTTCACGCCGCGTTCTTCAGATCATCGACGGAACCTTCTACGGAAGGTGCCCCGGCGAGGACGCACCGAGCATCGTCATCAGGTCAGTCGACAGCACCCTTTGGGAAGTGTTCGGCAGCGATGAATGTCTCCGCAAGATCGAGTCTGGCTTCGATAACGTGCGACCCGCGGGCTCGGACGCCGGCTGACCCCCTCCTGTTCGCCGCTGAACGGCAGTATCGTTGGATGTTCGCCGACCACATGCAATCTCTGTTCGAGGCGCTTCGTCGACGTGGATGGACAGTCAGGATGGCGGTGTCGCCGCGCGTCCTGTTGCCAGCGCCGGTCGCTGCTCGATATCCGGCCCTCCCGACGGAGGTCGTGGCGTTCCTGGCTGCGATCGAGCTCTGTGGCAGTGCCGACCAGACAGTCTGGCTATTCACGGCCGAGGATTATGCCCGGACGGACGAGAGTGGCTTCGGGTGGAATGAATGCGAGCTCATGGCTCTGAACGCTGCGGTGGGTGATCCGTCTTGGCAAGCGGAGATTGCGGCGTTCTGGAACGACCACTTTCCCTTCATGCTGGCCGTGCATTCCGATTACGACTACCTCGCCGTGCGCGTCAGCGACGGAGCAGTGGTTCACGGCTGCGCGCCGGAGTCGGAATCGCCCACGCAAGTCACATCCTCCTTCGGACAATTCATCGAACAGTTCCAGTCCCAAGCGATGGCCGCGACGGCGCAGTGGCCCTTCTCCCTCTTCATGGGCGCGGGTGGCTGACGTGACCCACTATCGCGTGCTTCTCCGGGGCGTGAACTTCCTGTTGACGGTCGACGGGAAGCGGACGCGCACGGGGTTCTATACGACGCGCTTCGTGCAGGCGAACAACCGCGACGGAGCGGAGCTGCTGGCCGTCGACCTGATTCGTCAGGACCAACGCCTCAAGGACTCGGTTTCGAATGAACGATCCGATCCGCCCATGATCTTCGCCGACGAGATTGACGTCGTCGATGAGAGCGAGGTGCCGGAGTCGTCATACGGATACGCGTTCTTCCCGATGGACAGTTCGGGTGCGGACGGGTCTGATGCCTGACTGTCATGCAGCCGCTCCGGTATTCCATCAATGTGACTTTGGACGGGTGCTGCGATCATCGCGCCATCCCGGCGGACGAAGAGCTGCATCGTCACGCGACTGAGACCCTCGCCCACGCCGATGCCCTGCTCTTTGGCCGCGTGATTTACGAAATGATGGAGGCAGCGTGGCGGCCGCCGGCGCAGCCGGGAGCGCGGCCGGATTGGATGGAACCCTTCGCGCGGACGATCGATGCGGCGAAGAAGTACGTCGTGTCGAGCACCCTGGACCGGGTCGACTGGAACGCGGAGCTGCTGCGTGGGGATCTGGCGACGGCCGTTCAGCAGCTGAAGCAAAAGTCAGGCAAGGGGCTGCTGGTGGCAGGCGTGAAGCTCCCGCTGGCGTTGACGGAGCTGGGATTGATCGACGAGTACGAATTCGTGGTGCACCCGAGGCTGGCGGGCCACGGGCCGACGTTGTTCGCGGGGCTGTCTAAGCACATCGACTTGAAGCTCGTGAGCCGGCTGGAGCTTCGCTCGGGGGCGGTGGCGATGCGGTACGAGCCCAGACGGTAGCCATCGGTCGCCGACGGCAGTACCGTTGGGCTGCACGTCGGAAAAATCCTGGAGGGACGCTGGTGAAGAGAGTCACTGGAATCGGAGGGATCTTTTTCCATGCCAAGGATCCGGTCGCGCTCCGCGCCTGGTACAAGACCCACCTCGGCATCGATGTGCAAGGGTGGGGTGGGACCGCGTTCACCTGGGCGGATGACAGCGGCAACCCCATGAAGGGCACCACGGTCTGGTCAATCGGGGCCGCGGACGGGGACCACTTCGCGCCGAGCAAGTCGGCCTTCATGATCAATTACCGCGTCGATGACCTGGCCGCCCTTCTCGCGGCCCTTCGCGCCGAAGGCTGCACAGTGCTCGAGAAGACGGATGACTCGGAGTACGGGAAGTTCGGCTGGGTCATCGATCCGGAGGGCAACAAAGTCGAGCTGTGGCAGCCGCCGCCGGGCCAATGACGCGTGTCGCTTCTGGATGAAACGCTCGCGCGGCTGGATCTGACCGGCTTGCGATGCACCATCTCGCGTCGTCCCGGCGCGGTTGCGATAACGCGCGACGGGGCATGCCGGTCGGCGGTGGCCGCCGTGTTCGTGCGGGCCATCTTGTCGCGTGAGAAGCTGGACCGCCTCTAACCGTCCGATCGCGCCAGGACCGCCGCGAGCCGTCGCGGCAGCCCCAGCGCCTCGATCTCCTCCAGCGTCTGTGGCAGCGCGAGCGACCAGTTGGGCCATTCGCGGATGGTGCCGGGGACGTTGGGGCGCTCGGGGACGCCGACGGCGTCGTCCAGCGTCGCCAGCAGCACGCGCGACGGCGCGCGCGCCAGCGCCCGGTGCACGGCCTCGATCGCCGCCTCGACCGGCGCGTGCTCGTCCAGATCGCCGAGCTTTCGGAGCTTCTCGCGCAGCGCCTTGGTGCCGTCTTCGTTGGCGTCGAGCCCGATCTGCTTCAGGGCCGCCAGATCCGCCCCGGTCCACAGCCCCGCGATCGTCGGCAGGTCGTGGGTCGTCACGCTCGACAGCGCCAGCTCCGGAAAATGCTCGGGCGGCGCCGGCTCGAAGTAGAGCAGCCGGTACGAAAGCATCCGCTGCTCGGCCAGTTTCTCGCGCACGCCTGGCTCGACGGTCCCCAGGTCCTCGCCGACGATGAAAGCGCGCGCGCGCAGGCTCTCCAGCGCCACGATCGCCAGCAGCTCGTCTGCGCGCGACCGGACGTACGCGCCGCCCTTGGCCCCGAGCGCCCGCGGGATCCAGAACAGGCGGAACAGCCCCATCACGTGGTCGATGCGCAGCCCGCCCGCGTGCCGCAACATGGCCCGGATGGTCTCGATGAACGGCCGGTAGTGCGCGGCCCGCAGCCGCCACGGGATGAACGGCGTCAGCCCCCAGTCCTGCCCGTTGGCGTTGAACTCGTCGGCCGGCGCGCCGACCGACACGTCGCGCGCCATCATGTCCTGCCAGCACCAGGCGTCCGCGCCCGCGACGTCGAGCCCGATCGGCAGATCGTGCACGACCGCGATCTCCTTCGACGCGCGCGCCAGCTGGCCGTCGATCAGCCACTGCGTCCAGGCGTGGAAGCGGACGCGCGCCGCGCCCTCGCCGGCGCGGAAGGCGGCGACGTCGGCGCCGTCGGGACGGCGCAGCCCATCCGGCCATTGCCGCCAGTCCTTCCCGTGGCGCTCGGCCAGCGCGGCGTAGCTCGCGAAGTCGGTCAGCGCCTGCCCCTCGCCCGCGCAGAACCAGTCGAAGCCGTGCTCGCCCGCGAACGACGCGAACAGCGCCTCCAGCGCCTCCTGCTTGAGGCGGAAGACGGCGTCGCGGTCGATCCGGCGCTCGCCATTCAGCGCCGTGCCCGCGTTCTGCAGACGCGTGCGCAGGTCGGCGGGCAACGCGTCCCAGCCCGGTAGCTCCTCGATGCGCAGGAACAGCGGGTTGCGGTAGCGCCGGCTCGATGGGTAGTAGGGAGACGGTTCGATCGGCACCACCGGCGTCGCCGCGGTCAGCGGATTGATCATCACCGCGCCGCCGCCCAGGCTGCGCGTCCAACGGCCGAGCCGCGCCAGATCCGCCAGATCGCCGATCCCCCAGCTCGCCCGCGAGCGCGCGGCGTACAGCTGGGCCGCGAACCCCCACGCGCGCAGATCGTCGGGCAAGAAGCAGCGGCCGGGGCTGGCGACCAGCAGCGTCTCGCCGCCGCCGCGCGGGTAGAGGCGGTGGTAGCCGAACGGCAGCCCCTCGGGCAGCGCGCCGTCGAGCGCGCGCGAGGTGCCGTCCTCCAGCACCAGCTCGGCGGCGCCGCGGAGCGCCCGGTCGTCGCCGGGACGCCAGACCCGCACCGGCTCGGCCGATCCGTCCGCCGACGCGGCCGCCTCGGGCGTCACGCCCATGGCGGCCCGCAACGCGGCCCGCGTTTCACGCGACGTCTCGTGCTTGACACCGGAGGTGTCGTGATATTCGTCGTCGATTCCGAAGCGGTCGGGCGCCATACGGCGGTCCGGGATGATACCCTAACCGTCTCCCATGGCCGCGCATGGCCGCTACACGATCCTAGGCAAGCTCGCCGACGGCGGAATGGCCGAGATCTTCCTCGCCGTCCAGCACGGCGCCGAAGGGTTCGAGAAGCAGATCGTCCTGAAGCGGATCCTGACGGCGTATTCGGCGGATCCGCAGTTCCGCAACATGATGCTCGACGAGGCGCACATCTCGATGAGCCTCCAGCACAGCAACATCGCCCAGGTGCTGGACCTCGGCGTCGCGGGCGGACGCTACTTCATGGCGCTGGAGCTGGTCGACGGCTGGGATCTCGAGCGCATCCTGCAGCGCGCCCACGCCGCCAACATCGTCTGGCCGAACGCGCTCAGCCTCTATGTCATCGCCTGCGTCTGTCGGGCGCTCGCCTACGCGCACGCGAAGAGCCGCGACGGCAAGCCGCTGGGCATCGTCCACCGCGACATCAGCCCGAACAACGTCCTCATCAGCGATCAGGCCGAGGTGAAGCTGACGGACTTCGGCGTCGCCAAGGCGCAGCGCAAGCGCGAGCAGACCGCGGCCGGCGTCATCAAGGGCAAGGTGGCGTACATGTCGCCCGAGCAGGCGCTCGGGACGACGGTCGACAAGCGCTCGGACATCTTCTCGGTCGGCTCGATGCTGTACCGGATGGTGACCGAGAAGCTGCCGTTCGACGTTGGCGACGACGACATGGCGCAGCTGATCCGGGTGCAGAAGGCGGAGTTCACGCCGCCCGAGCAGGTCAAGCCGACGGTCGGCCCCGGCGTCGGGAGCATCATCATGCGGGCCCTCCGGCTCGCGCCGAGCGAGCGCTATCAGTCGGCCGACGAGATGCTGATCGACGTCGAGCGGGTGCTGCGCAACGAATTCCACTCGGCGGGCCAGACCGAGCTGAAGCTGTGGCTGGAGCAGCTGGCGCGGCGAGACGAGGCGCCGACGATCGGCAAGCAGCGCCTGGACACCACCGCCATCGTCAAGGACCAGATGGGGACTGACCTGTCGGCGGGGACGTCGTTCGAGCTCGACGACGTCGACAATGGATCGGCGCCGACGGAGTACGCGCTCAATTCGCGGCCCGATCTGATCGCGAAGCCGCTGGGCGGATCGACCGCGCAGGTGGCGGCGGCGGGGCGGCGGCCGTCGGGTCGGCTCCGCGTCGGCTTCTGGCTCGGCGTCACGTTCGCGCTCGCGGGCGTGGTCGGCGCCAAGTACGCCTGGGACTGGTTCGACCAGCGCGGCGGCGTCAGCGGGCTGAAACTGGGCGGCGACGCGGGCCACAAGCCGGGGACGGGAGCGCAACCGCCAAGCGCGCAGGCGCCGCCGGCCCCAGCCCCGACGCCGGCCGCTCCGACCGGCCCGAATGTGCCGCCCCCGACCGCGCCGGCACCTGTCGCCGCGGCGGCCCCGGATGCGACGGCCCAGCCGCCGACGCCAGCCGTCCCGCCACCCGCTCCGAATCCGTCGGTGGCGCAGCCGGGCACGCCCGACGCCAACACCGAGATCGCCGACAACCACGCGACCGACGACAAGCCGGGCGGTCCGACGACCGGGCCAGCCGGCGGCAAGGAGGCGGCGGGGAAAGAGGCAGACGACGAAGAGGAGCCGGACGAGGAGGCGCTGCTGCGCGACGCGGTGCCGAACGCCGAGAACACCGTGATCGGCGAGGACGACGCCGAGCCGACGCCCGCGTCCAAGGCGACCGGCAAGAAGACGCCCGCCACCAAGGTTCCGCCGCCGCCGAAGCCGACGCAGGCCGCGAAGCCGGCGCCCGGCCCGACGGTGAGGCCGGCAACGCCGCCGCCGGCGCCCAAGGTCCAGACGGCCCTTCTGCGGATCACCAGCGCGCCCGAGGGGGCGGTCGTCCGGACGAAGTACAAGGTCCTCGGCCGCACGCCCATCAACCTGCACTTCAAGACCGGCAACACCTACGAGCTGAAGCTGGTGAAGCGGGGCTACAACCCGGCCACCCGCAAGGTGGCCGTCAACAACACGAAAGACCGCAAGATCGCCGTGGCGTTGAAGAAGAAACCGGCCCCGAAGAAAAAGCGAACGTCGTTCTTCCACCCGCACCGATGACGGCGGCCGCGCTGGTCGCGTGGTTGGCGTGGGGCGCGCCGCCGGCGGCTTCTCCACCGCCGCCCGTCGCGGCGATCCCGCGCCCGGCGGACGCCACGGCCGTCAAGCTGACCCCGGCGACGGACGATGCCTCCTTGCGGGCGCGCGCCCTCGAGGCGCTCGAGGCGGCGCGCAGATCCCCGGCCGCCGCGTCTGCCGTTGTCCACGACATCACGCTGCCGTCGATCGAACGGCTGATTCAGGACGCCGACGCCCGCGCCGCCAGCATCACGGTCCCCGAGCGCGATCACACGTTCGTGAGGGAGACGCTGGTCAAGGCGTACGGCTATGCCCTGCAGGTCGCCGCCGGCGACGATCCGTATCGCCTCGCGACGGGGATGGTGGTGAAGGCCTACCGCGCCGAGTGGGACGGCACCCTGCAGCCCTACGCGCTGTACGTGCCGCGCGACTACAAGCCCGGGCGCCCGGGCGGGTGGCCGCTGATCGTCGCCCTGCACGGCGCGTACTCGGACCACCGCCACAACCTGCGCCGCGTGTTCGGCCTCGACAACCGCCCGCGCGAGACCGACGCCGAGGCGTCACGCAACGAAATGCAGCTGCCCGACGTCCCGGCACTGGTGGTGTCGCCGTTCGGGCGCGGCGAGCTGATGGGCTACGACGGCCTCGGCGGCGCCGACGTCCTGCGCGTGATCATCGACGTGCGGCGCGCCTACGACGTCGATCCGGACCGCATCACGCTGACGGGCCTGTCGATGGGCGGCGACGGCACCTGGCAGATCGGGCTGCGCCACCCGAATCTGTTTGCCGCGCTGGCGCCGGTCTGCGCGGTGGCGGATTACCGCCGGATGGTGAAGCCGTCGGACGCCGGCCTCTACGACCTCGACGCGCTCGATCGCGAATCTCCGCCGGCGCTGGCCGCCAACGCCGCGCACATGCAGGTGTTCATTTTTCACGGCGACAAGGACCCGGTCGTGCCGGTCGCCGACTCGCGCAAGGTGGTCGAGCGGTTCCGCCAGCTGGGCATGCTCGGCAAGAACGTGCGCTACACGGAATATCCGGGCATCTCCCACGACGCCTGGAAGCCGGCCTACAAGGACGCGGCGCTGCTGCGCGCGCTCGCCGCCATCAGGCGCGATCCGGCGGCGCCGAAGACCGCCGCGCCGCCGCCGGCGCCACCTCCGTGCACGGCCGTTCCCGGGCTGTACGGCAAGAGCGTCCCGCGCCAGCGGCCGCACCTTTACGTCTACGGCACGCACGGCGCGCCCGACGCCGTCGCCGCCGCGCGCGCGCTGGCGAACGCACTGGCCGACTGGGGGCCGATGGTCGGCGCGAAGTTCGCGGTCAAGGCCGACAGCGATGTCACCGCAGCGGATCGCGATCTCTACTCGCTGGTGCTGGTGGGCGCCGCGCCGCTGAACGCGCTCGCCCCGCCGCGCGCGCTGGCGGACGGCCGTCCACTCGGTGATCGGGCCTTCCGCGCGACCGCGCCCGAGCCCGCGCGCCCGAACCGATGCATGCTGGAGCTGGGCGCCGTGACGCCGCGCGGGTTCGATCGCCTCCAGCGCTTCGTGCACCGCAATTCGGACGGATTCGGCACCGAGCCGAACCGCCCCTTCGTGCTGCTGGCGGACTGATGTGACGCGGGTCTACAAGCGGTCCGCAAAGGCGGGTTGGATCACGCTGGGGTTCGGGGCAGCCATGCTGTCGCTCTGGTTGATCCCCGGACTTCTCTTCGGAGGATCGATCCTCCCGCAGGTGAGTTGGGGCGTGGTGTTCGCGCTTGTTGTAATCGCCGTGATGACGTTGGGCGGGGTCCTGATCATCCGGACCGCGCGCCACAAGATCACCGTCGACAGCGAAGGGATCACCGACCTGGCCGCATATCCCGGCGGCCGCGTCCCGTGGCGCGTCATCGAAAACATCGAGCTCACGACCTGGGGCCAGGCGTACAACCTCACCTTGACGATCTCCGGCCCTCAGCAGGGAAAAATGATGGTCGACGTGGACGGTCTCACCGAGAGCCCGAGCGTCGCCTTCGGCGAGATCTTCGAGGCCTGGCGCGCTGCAACTGGCCGGACACAAAGGCCGTTCCGGGACGTCTGACCGTCCGGGCGCGACTTCGGGGAAGGGCGCACGTCTGAGTCGGGGAAAGCGGGTTTCCCGCCTACAACGACAATCAAAAACGGGAGCAAGCAATGCGCATAGCCGCCGGAGTCATTCTCATCATCGCAGCCGTCATCAACATCGTCGCCGCCCTCGGGTATCTCGGTGGCGGGGCCCTCAGCTCGGCCGGGGGAGCAAGCGCCCTCAGCAAGGCGCTGCAGGAAGAGTCAGGCAAGTCGGCAAACACCGCGGAGACGAACGCCGCGCTCGCGAAACTGCAGCAGGCGACCGACAACGCGCCATCGGGCAAGACGCTGATGGGTTTTGGCGGGTTCCTGCTGGTGACGGTGGTGACGTCGATCGCCGGCGCCGTCTGCCTGTTCCGGGGCAAGGCCGCGAAGTTCATCATCGTGGCGGCGTTGCTGGCGGCGGGCGCGGAGATCGGCGGCATCGTGCTGCTCCGGTTCGGGGCGGCCAACATCGCCGGCCTGGTGGGCGCGGTGCTGGCGTTGGTGTCGGCGCGCTCGATCATGGCCAAGGCCGCCGCGATGCCGGTACGCGCCTAGGCTCGGCCGCGGAAACCCGACCCACCGTGATGGTTCCGTCACGGTGGGCAGGCGGGCTGGGAGGCGCGCGGCGAGCGAAAACCGTAGCAATCGTCGACGGTAGTCGGTCTATACTTCGCGCCACTAGCAAGCCATGGCCAACCTCAAGCTGTCCCCTGGAGTCGTAACCGGCAACGCCCTCAAAGAGCTTTTCGCTTACTGCAAGGAAGTCGACTGCGCGCTTCCCGCGGTGAACGTCATCGGATCCAGCTCCGCCAACGCGGCGCTGGCCGCCGCGAAGGAAGCCAAGGCGCCGATCATCATCCAGCTGTCCCACACCGGATCGCAGTTCTTCGCCGGCAAGACGCTGGACAACGGCCAGCAGCAGGCGTCGATCGCGGGATCGATCGCGGGCGCGCTGCACGTCCGGACGCTGGCGAAGACCTACGGTGTCCCGGCGGTGCTCCACACGGATCACTGCGCCAAGAAGCTGCTGCCCTGGGTCGAGGGCGTGATCGCGGCCGGCGAAGAGTACTTCGCCAAGAACGGCGAGCCGCTCTTCAGCTCGCACATGCTCGACCTGTCGGAGCAGTCGCTGGACGAGAACATCGAGATCAGCCGGCGGACGCTGGAGCGGATCGCGAAGATGAACATGACGCTCGAGATCGAGCTCGGGATCACCGGGGGCGAGGAGGACGGCGTCGATCATTCGGACGCCGATCATTCGCGCCTCTACACGCACCCGGAAGACGTGCTGAAGGCGTACGACGCGCTGAACCCCGTCGGCAGCTTCACGGTCGCGGCGGCGTTCGGCAACACCCACGGCGTGTACGCGGCCGGCAACGTCAAGCTGAAGCCGACCATCCTGCGCGATTCGCAGAAGTTCATCATCGAGAAGCGCAAGACGGGCGCCGAGCCGGTCAGCTTCGTCTTCCACGGCGGATCGGGATCGTCGGAGGAAGAGATCCGCGAGGCGGTCTCGTACGGCGTGGTCAAGATGAACATCGACACCGACACGCAGTGGGCGTTCACCCAGCCGGTGAAGAAGTTCATGGACGAGAAGAGCGCGTACCTGCAGGCGCAGCTCGGCAACCCGGAGGGGCCCGACAAGCCGAACAAGCGCTACATCGATCCGCGCGGCTGGATGCACCTCGGCGAGAAGGGCTTCACCGGGCGCCTCGTGAAAGCCTTCAAGGACCTGGGCTCGTTCGGCAAGTTCGACTTCTGATCCCCTCGCCCCGCGAAGCGGGGAGAGGGTTAGGGTGAGGGGCCTTCAACCTCTCAGAGGTCGTCGCAGGGATTGCCGAGCTTCTGGCCCAGGTAGACGCCGAGATCGTTGTAGATCAGCTGGTAGTTGTTGATCGGGTCACCGGTCTTCTCGTCGGTCCCCTCGATCGGCACCACGGTCAGCGTCAGCTTCTTGCCGCCCTGGATCCAGGTGGGCGGGTTCTTGCGGTCGGTCACGTAGCGCAGCGATCCCGACTTGGTCGTGAAGATCTCGCCCTCGGTGTCGGCGACCGCGTTGGTCATCTTTTGCAACTTCATCGCGCCCTTCGGGCCGACGTAGAGGCGGAAGTTCTTCTCCGTCTCCGCCGTGTTTCCCTTGTCGACGTAGAAGTAGCGGCCGCCCTCGTCGCGGGCCAGGTGGTGCGGCGCCCGCGTGTGCAGCGGCGGCTCGAACGTCGCCTTGCCAAGCAGCAGCGCCTTCTTGGCGTCCTCGCCGAGAATCTGGAGGTCGGCCTTGCGCTCGCCGCAGCTGGCGCTGCAGCTCGCCTTCTTGGCGTCGTAATCGACCGACGCGAACATCCGCATGTCGAGGCCGCGGAAGCTTGGGTTCTTCGTCTTGGCGAAGAAGCGCGGCTCGAAGAAGGTGTCGCCCTGCAGCACCCAGGGCGGCAGCGGCACGCGATAGAACGTCTTGCCATCGCCGTAGTAGAGCTGGGTCGACTGCTTCTCGCTCGGCGCGACCACGACGTAGTGGTTCTTGCCGTCCGTGCAGACGGCGGTCTTCTCCAGGACCATCCGCTCGCCCAGGTTCTGCGCCTTCCCCCAGGGCGGCGTCTCGCCCGCGAAGGCCGCGCCGTCCAGCGCCAGCGCCGCGATCGCGAACGCCACCAGCGCCAGGGCGAGGCCGGCGACGGTCCGCAGCGCGAACCACCTCACAGCTTCTTCTCCAGGTACTTTTTGGCGAAGTCGCCCATGTTGCGGGCGCTGCGGCTGGTGGTCCAGTTCAGCGTCGTGCCGGCGACATCCAGCTGCATCTCCGGGCCGATCTTGCAGGTGAAGCTCTTGATCGCCGCGGTGAGCGTCCGCCGCGCCTCGGCCGAGTCCTCGCACAGCCGGGCCATCGCGTCGATCGGCTCGCCGCAGTAGCTGGCGATCGACAGCTCCTTCAGATCGTCGTCGGAGAACGACGTCCAGTTGATCGTCACGGGCAGCTTGTACCCGCACTTCTTCGCGAAGTCGGCGCCCATCTCCGCCGCGATCTGCTTTTCGTGCCGCGCCGTCTCGTCCTTGCGGTTGAACGCCGCCAGGGCCTTCAGCGTCCCGTCCGCCTGCTGCTTCTGGTAGGCGCGGTAGACGTCGTCGGTCTTCAGCTCGGCGCTCTTGCGCTCGTCGTATTTGACCGTGACGTCGCGCCGGCCGGGCAGGTAGATCGGGATCGGGCGGGCCTCCCCCGACGAAGGGACGGTGATCGTGAACCAGCTGCGACCATGGTAGGTCGTGGAGTAGGCGATCTTGCCACCGTCCCGATCGTCGCGTTCGTACAGCATCACCTTGTCGTCGAACGGCGTGCCCGAGCCGGTGACCCGCACCAGCGCCTTGTTCTCCGTTCGGGGCTTCAACGGCACGACGGCGACTGTGACGCCGTCGCCGCCGACGTAGACCCGGCCCGGCTCGACTGGCGAATCGGCGCGCGCGGCGG
>DATFXS010000599.1:0-11557 GCA_035315605.1 Polyangia bacterium | reverse complement strand
AGCGGGGCGGGGAGGGACGACCGGGGCCGGCGGCTCCAGCAGCGGCGGGGTTTCTGGAAGCGCGGGCGCCGCGGGCAGCGCGGGCACGGGCGTTGGTGGGGGTGCCGGAACGTCTGGCAGTGCGGGCACCACGGGTAGCGCGGGCACGACCGGTACCGCGGGCACGGCGGCAACTGCTGGCGCGGGCGGCAGCGCGGGGACGACGGGCAGCGCGGGGACGACGGGCAGCGCGGGGACGACGGGCAGCGCGGGGACGATGGGCAGCGCGGGGACGACGGGGAGCGCGGGGACGGGCGCGAGCGCCGGGACGTCCGGAACCGCAGGCACGGGCGGCAGCGCAGGCACGGGCGGCAGCGCGGGCACGGGCGGGAGCGCGGGCGCCGGTGGTCGCGGCGGCGCCGGCGGGACGGGTCAGGTCGTGATGAGCATCGACTTCATCGGCGGCCGCACGCAGATGGGCGGCACGGGCGGCGCAATGCTGGTGGCGGCGCCCGCGATGGCAGCGACCGAGGTCGCGGGCTTCAAACCGGCCTCGCACTGGAACGGGGCGGCCAACATCATGGGCACCCTCCCCAACCTGCTGCTCGCCGACGGAACCGCCACCAGCGCGAGCGTCATGTGGAACTCGCCCAGCATGGGCACCAACCCGGGCGAGTGGACGGTCGGCTTCGCCGACGCGGCGGGCGACACGCGCATGATGAACGGCTACCTCGATCCCGTGCAAGCTTCGATGCCCGCTGTCGTGACGGTCAGCGGCCTGCCGGCGTCGATCACCGGCGGCGGCTACGACGTCTACGTCTACATGACGGGCGACCTCGGCACGAGCACCGTCACGCGCACGTACAACTACGCCATCGGCACCGCGACGTTCGCGGTCACCCAGACGGGCCCGGCGCCCACCAGCCTCACGGCGTACACGCTGGCCCCCGCGGGCGGGGCCGGCAACTACGTCGTGTTCCGCAACCTGAGCGCCGCGACGTTCACGCTGACCGCCACGCCGGGCAACCCCGGCACGGGATCGAACATGCGCGCGCCCGTGAACGGTTTGCAGATCGTGTCGCCGACCGGCTCGTGACCTGCGGGCCACGCCGGCCTCAGGGTTTCTTCCATCGCGAGGCGTCGATCCGGAAGCGCCGCCCTTCAATCCGGAACGCCGAACCGTCGGGGGCCCAGGTCGGAGCGGACAGGTCCTCGTCCAGGTCGGCCTCGTCTTCCACGCACCTGGCCGTGCGCGCCAGCGTGACCGCATCGGAGCACCAGGGGACGTCGTCCGGGTCCATGCGACAAACGACGAAGTCGTGTTCGCACGCGGCGTAGGTGCTCTCCGGAGGATCGAGGACACCGACCCCGACGGTCCACCCGATCAGCAGCGTGCCTTTCTTCGCCCAGTGGCCCAACCAACCGATGGTCCCCGCCCGCCTCGACCGGCGGAGCCGCCCGACAAACTCACCGCGCGCCGCCGACAACTCGAGTTGCAGGTGTGTCTGACGCGGCTTCAACAGGAGTCGGACCGCCCGGATCCCGGTGTACGGTCCCAGTTCCTGCGCCTGGAAGTCGGACGTCTTTCGATTCCAGGCCGCCGGTTTGACGGGCGAGAACGCCGCTTGCTCGGGGTCGAAGGTGACGCCGTCGACGAGGACCAGATCACCGATGTAATCGGACCGTCTCCGGATCGTGGGAACGGCCACCGGCAGGCCCGCGCCGAAGCCGTCCCGGCGGCAGACCGGCGCACGGGCGACGAGAACGGGAGCTGCGCACGACGGCACGCCGCCCTCCCCGAGCTGGCAGACCACGGTGTAGTGCTCGCAGGCCAGATACTGAAAGGACCGCGCCGGCGTGACGCCCCAGCCGATGGCGATCACGAGCGCATCTCCGATCGGTCGTGTATCGAACGCGGCCCAGGTCGGATCCGGGAGTGCGCTTTCGGTGACGATCGGTTGCCCATATTCGTGCGTCGCTGTCGACAGCAGGACGAGCAGCTCGAGCGCCCCGTCGCGAGACCACCCGAGGTTCAGGCGGCGCAGACCGTCGATTCCTGCCGGCGGCAGCTCCAGATTGCCTTCTTGCTCCACGGCCCCGGCATCAGGTTCGGCGAACGGTCCCTCGAGCGGATGCAGGCGAAGGATGCGCGCCCGCGGCGACGTGGCGGCGGCCAGGTTTTCGTCTTCATCGGCTGGCGATTCGGCCACCGGCTCCGCGACTGATTCCTCGGTCGCGACGGTCTCCGCAGCGGACGAGCACGGCGCCGTGATGGGTGGCGCGACCTCTGCGGAGGGGACACGCGCCGCCCGAAGACGGCCGTGGAGTCGGACGGCCCCCACCATTGCCGACGCCCAGGTGAGACCGCATCCGACGGCGATCATGGTGATGCGCTTCACGCCGTCCACCCGCGTGCAGGTGGTGTGCCGGCAGGCGCGCGCGCAAGCATGCGCGATCTATCGCTTCGAGTCGCTGCCGCGCCGAACCGTCTACGATTGTCGATCTTCGATCGATAGAACGGCCTGAGTACGCAGACCGGTTGTTTGACTCCATGCGGAGGGAGTAGCCTTTGCGCAGCCGGTGGAGAGATCGCGGCAGGATGCGCGTTCAGCCTTGTTTGCGCTGTTCGCGCTGGTGCAAGCGGCGGCCTGTCATCGGGCGGCGCCGCCGGCGGCGAAACACGAGCTCGTGAAAAAAGACGCCGGCGCGCCGGATGCTCCGCAGCTCCTGACGGTGATCGAACGGAAGGGCAGGCTCTTCATGATCGTCGACAGGGACGACGGCCCGACCTGTCAGCCCTGGCGGTTCGAGCGAAGCAACAGTTCGACGTCGAACCCTGCCGGCGTGGCCACCCTCGTTCAGGACCTCGGCGCGTCGGCCTCGCGGGAACCGGTGCGCTTGCGAATCGAACAGGAAGAGGGGCGGATCGTCGTGTCCGACGCGCGCGTGATCGTGTCGGGCGTCCCGGCGAGCCTGGGATCCTGCAGCCGCGAAGAGCAGTGGACGTCCTGCGACGGCGATCGACAGTCGTTGACCCCGACTTCGCCTGACAACGGGACGATCGCCATCAAGGAGGGCCCGCGCTGGTACCTCGATGAAGACGCTTGCCGGGCGGCGCTGGCCGCTCATCGAAAGTCCGATCCGATCGTCTGTCCGTCCGTCTTGTCGCGCTACCCCGCCGGGGTCGAGATCGCGCCGGTGCCGGAAGCCTTTCAGCGAATTTTCGACGGCGGCGGCAAGCTGGTTCGCAAGGGCGTCTCCGAAAATGGCGCGCCGATCTGTGAGCCCTGGTCGGTGCGCCCCTCGAAAGGATGGCGGCGCGATCTGATCCGCCTCGAGCGCAAGAGAGAGCCCTGTCTGGAGTACGTCCTCAAGACCACGCTGCAGGTCCACCTCGTCGAGAACTTCATCGATTGGGCCGGCCCTTCCAATGAGGTGCAGCATGTCGTCCACACTTGCCCGGGTGGCGGCGGGGTCGGGGCCGGGACGATCGGGTGTGGAGATCGCCTGCCGGTCTCCGGGCGCGGGTCGGACCAGATCCTGATCGGTCGCGAGAGCTGGTATCTGGACCGAGCGGCGTGTGAGCGCGATCTATCCCGGCGACGCGGCTCGTAACGCCGCGATGGCGCCCGCATAGTCCCGGCCGGGCGCCCGGAAGACCGCGGACCCGGCCACCAGGACGTTCGCGCCCGCCGCGATGACGGCGGGCGCCGTGTCCGGCGCGATGCCGCCGTCGACCTCGATGTCGACGTCCAGCCCGCGCCGCTCGATCTCCGCGCGCAGCGTCCGGATCTTCGGGACGACCGAATCCATGAAGTGCTGGCCGCCGAAGCCGGGATTCACCGTCATCAGAAGAACCATGTCGACCTGGGGCAGGACGTCGTGCAGCCCGTCGAGCGGTGAGGCGGGGTTGATCGCCACGGCCGCGCGCTTGCCGAGGGACCGGATCTGCGCGACGGCGCGCGCCAGATCGGGCACCGCCTCGGCATGGACGATGATGGTGTCCGCGCCCGCCTTCGCGAACGCTTCCAGGTAGCGATCGGGCTCGACGATCATGAGGTGCACGTCGAGCGGCAGCTTCGTCGCCGCGCGAATCGCGCCCACGACGACCGGTCCGATCGTGATGTTCGGGACGAAGCGGCCGTCCATGACGTCCAGGTGGACCAGATCCGCCCCCGCCGCCTCGACCGCGCGCACCTCGTCGCCCAGCCGGGAAAAATCCGAGGCGAGAATCGACGGCGCGATGCGGAGGGGGCGCGGCAACATCACACAGCTTAGTCGATCGGCGGCGCGCGCACGGCTCAAGGTTTCGACCGCAGGCCGAGCGAGGCAGCGCGGCGGTCGCGCGTCGCGAGCAGCGCCTCGTGCAGCGACCATTGTCCGCGCGCGCGGACCAGGTTGTGCTCGCCGCGGCCTGGGAAGCGGGTCGCGTCCCAGCCGAAGTACGATTCGAACAGGGCGTCGGCGGCGAAGCGGGCGGCCAGCTCCAGGCTGACCCACTCGACGCCGAGGAGGAGGGCGCGGCGTTCGTCGCCGCCGAGATCGCGTCCGAGACCGGCGGTGTACCCCTGCAGCGAGGCCTCCATGATCTCGAGATCGAGGACGGCGTGGACGTCGTCCTCGCCCGCGCGGTTGCACCACGACCGCCAGGCGTCGCCCAGCTCGTACGCGAGCGACTGCGGGCCGACGGTGTCGAGATCGATCAGGCAGACGGCGCGCGCGTCGTCGGGCGGCCTCGGGCCGGCGAACAGGATGTTGTTGAACTTGAGATCGCCGTGGCCCACGCGCGGCGGCAGCGCGGGCAGCGGCGACAGCGCGGCGGCGCCGGCGCGGATCGCGTCCGCCAGAGGCCGGACCTGGGTCAGCAGCCGGTGCCCGGCGTGCGTCGCCACCGCCTCGTCGAGTCGCGCCAGGTGCCGGGGCGTGTCGTGTACGCCGACCCGCATGCCGACGAACGGATGGTCGAGGCCGTCGACCGCGCCGTGGAACCGCCCGACCAGCTCGCCGGCCGCGCGGGCCTGCTCGGCGCCGCCGACGACATCGAACGACACGCCGTCGATGTGCGTCAGCAGGCGCCAGACGCCGCCGTCCGCCGCGGTCATGTAAAGCCGCCCGTCGCGCGCCGGCAGCAGGCGCGGCGTCACCAGGCCGGCTTGCGCCAGCCGCTCGGTCACGGCGGCGATGTTGCCGTGGATCTCGGGCGGGAAGATCGGGCTCACCGCCTGAAGCACGGCGCGCCCGCCGTCGTTCCGCGTCAGCAGGTAGCTGCGGTTGATCAGGCCGCTACCGATGCGCGCGACGGCGGCGCCATCCCACCCGGCGTAGTGGGGCAGGACGTGCGCGCGGATCTCGGCGAGCTCGTCCACCACCGAGCCCGCTACTTCTTGACCGACAGCGCGACCTTCACCGGGGCGGCGACGTCGCGCGTTTCGTCCTGCACGGTCTTCGTCCACGCCGCGGCGTCGGCGGCGCCGCCGGGCCGCTTGCTCCATTCCGTTCCCATGTAATAGATGAACGGGACGTTCGGTGTCGCCTTGGCGACCAGGAACGTGTCGAGGTCGGTGGACTTGAGGGCGGCGGTCGACCCGCCCGGCAGCACCACCGCGCAGCCGAGGCTGCTGTTGTCGTCCTTGACGGCCTCCCAGGTCCGCACCCAGGTCTTGTCGGTCTTGAGATCGCTGTTCGGGTGCTTGCCGACGCCGACGCCGACGTCGACCTTCGAGGCGCCGCCCTCCACCTTGAACGTGCTGGCGATGCGGTTGAAGTTGGTGCCCGCGTCCAGCGTGATGCGCTTGATCTCCGTGACCTTGACGCCGGGGGCGCCCGTCTCGAACGGCGCGTAGCCGAGCTCGAACACCAGGCGGATCGGCCCATTCGCGAGCACGCGCGACGTGACGAAGTTGCGCGATACCGCCGGCTTGTCGCCGGTGAAGATCGCGACGCCGCCGCACCCGCGCGACGTCTTCACGGAGTAGAAGTCCGCGCCGTCGCCGTTGTCGTGGTGGTAGTCGTCGGTCATGTACCAGTCGTTGACGATCAGCCGATTGGTCTTCTTGACCCAGACGTCGATGCCGCTGGACGTGAGCGGCTCCTTCTTCCAGATCTCGAGATCGGGGCCGTACATCCGGTGGGCGACGCGGTCGTTCTCCCAGGCGAAGTCGTCGTGGCGCTCGCGCACGAAACGGCCGTAGACCTTGTAGGCGTCGCGGGGCGCCACCTGCCGGGTACCCGCCTCGACGGTGAACAGCTTGATCTCCTTCGCGCCGAGGCTCGCCTGGAACACCAGCTCGTCGGGCGTGTCGTCGCCGTCTGTGTCGACCAGCTGCGACAGGACCGGCTGCCGCTTGTCGTCGAACACGACCAGCTTCGCGGCCTCCAGCGCCGGCGCGTGCTTGCGCAGCTCCGCGACGGTGATGGCCACGGTCTCCGGTCCGCGCGCCGTCGCCAGCGGGTTGTGCACCTTGACCGAGACGGCGGCGGGCGCCGCCTGGACGGCGGGTGCCGCGACGACCAGCAGCGCGAGGGCAGTTAGAAGTCTTGTTGTCACGTGGGGCTCCTGGCAGGAAACCTGGCGGCGAGGCCGGCGCGACCTCTTTGGGCCGTAGGTTAGACTCGAATTCGCCGCGACGGGCAAGAAGCCGGTTCAGCGGACCGGGGCGTCTCGCGCGATCAGTAGAGCAGCCCGGCGCCGATGGCGGCGCTGGGGACCCAGTTGTCGACGACGCCGTGGTCGGGGTCGCTGCTCTTGACCACGGGCAGCATCAGCTGCAGGAACACCAGCAGGCGTACGTCCGCCGTGCGCATCGTCTCGACGCCGGCGCGCACGCCCAGCGACAGGAGCGAGCTCGAGGCGGTGCCCGTCGCGCCGGGACCGTCGAGCGTCGCCGGTCCGGCGAAGCGCTGGTGGACGAGGCCGACCAGCCCGCTCGCGAACAGCGAGGTGTTTTCCTCCGGCGTGGCGTAGAGCGCGCCCTCGATCTGCGCGTCGAACTGCATGCGCAGGTGCAGCTGATCGGCCTCGCCCGCGGGGTTGAACGCGCCGCCGAGGCGTGCGCCGATGTGCAGCGCGCTCACCTCGCGCCGCAGGGTGAACGACGCGCCGGGGAGGAAATCGAAGCTCGAACCGACGCGCGCGGTCAGCTCGTACAGCTCGGCGCCGTAGTGCATGACGCTCCGTCGTTCCAGCGCGCGCCCCTGGCGGTTGAGCCAGGTGTTCGATTCGGGGCCCTTCAGGATCAGCGGATCGTTGGCGAGCACGACGGTCAGCAGGCGCTGGACGGCCGGGCCGATGCCGTCCGCGCCGATCTTCTCGCGGTGCGGGACCTGCGTGTTGATCCGGCCCGTGACCCATTTTTCACCCTGGCCGAGATCGATGATCTCGACGGTCAGGTAGCCCTGGCAGTCTTCGCTGGCCGCCCGGTGCGTCGGGTGGCGATCGATCTCGGCCTTGACCAGCCGGGCCAGCGCGTCGCCGTCGCTTTTTCCCGGCTCGGTGTGGACGCAGGTGCGCATCTGCGCCGCCGCCGACCGCGCCAGCAGCAGCAGCAGGGCGGCGGCGATGAGGGCTGACCGGCCCATGTCAGAAAATGACGCCGATCTGGGCGGTCAGGCCGGGCATGTACGTGTTGATCGAGCCCGAGTCGTTCTCGGTGTTCAGGATGTACGCCGGCGCATTCAGCTCCAGCTGGCCGAAGAAGTGGACCGAGCTCGCGCGCAGGAACTCGTAGCCGACGAGCAGGTCGATGTTGAGGCCGCCGCCCACCAGGCTGTCGCGCGCGTCGAGGCCCGCGGTCGCGACCGGCCGGATCACGTCGAACACGGCGATCTCGAAGGCGGCGCCGCCCCCGACGTAGAACGAGTTGATCCCGGCGGCGTCGGTGTAGTGCAGGAAGTGGAGGCCCAGCAGCCCGCTCCACGAGTAGTCGACGTGGCCACCCAGCTCGTTGTTGTGGACGCCGGTGTTCTCGGTGCCGAGGTTCAGGCGCGTGAAGGCGTCGAGGCCCCAGGCGCGCAGCTTGCGGCGATAGCCGGCCTGGATGCTGATCGGCGTCAGGATCCGGATCTCAGACGCCACCGGATTGGTCTGCCCCTGGGCGGTCGGCAGGCTCGCCACCCGCGTCGACGTCCCCATGCCGAAGATCAGGTGGCCGGTGCCGTCGATCGTGCGCAGGTTGGTCTCGCTGTCCGCGCGCAGCACGTTCTCGCGCGTGATCGTCTGGACGATCGGGCGATTGCGCAGCAGCGAGAAGGCGATGCGCTGCGCGAGCTGCGAGAACTCGTCCAGCTCCGCGTGATCGACCTTCTCTTCGCGCTCGGTCCCCGAGTAGCGCGCGAAGACCGTCCAGCCGCTCTCGAGCTGGTACAGCTCGACGACCAGGCGCTGCTCGCAGCGGTCGTCGACGGCGGCGAAACCGGGCTCGTGGGTCACCTCGTACTCGAGCATCCGTTTGAGGTGCAGCGTCGGATCGATCTCGTGCGGGTTCGCCGGCGGCCGCGGCGGTTGCGGGCCGCCCGCGGGCGGAGCGTTCTTGACCGCCGATCCATCTTGCGGAGGTTCGATGACGTCTTCGAAGCCGGGCTGGCCCGATCGCGCCGGCCCCGTGGGCTGCTGCACCGGTCCAATCGCGGACGGCTTGGGCGGCGACGCCGTTTGGGCGGCGGGCGGCGGCATCGCCGACGGGCCGGGCTTGTACCAGGACTTCTGCTGGACGCTGACACAGATGCGGGTGTTGGCGCTGGCGACGTTCGACCAGATCAACGTCGTCGCGGCGGCGGCAAACCAGAGCAGTTTCATGTCGGGCTCCCTTTCGGTTTGCGAGCCCAGTTGTGCACCCGATGTGCCAGGCGTTGCGGTCCTGGAAATTCGCGCGCGGCGCGTGCGGGAAGGCACGCGGGCGGTGGAAGTCACGACACCGCGCTGTCAGAAGTCGGACGATTCGGCGGCGCGGTGCGCCGACGCTACGGAACTACGGAACGTCGATCAGCGGGCAGCCGTAGACGATCTGCACGGTGTTCGCGCCCGACGCCTTGATCATGTCGCACCAAGATCCGTAGGCCTGCGCCGCCGTGTCGTTCGAGTCCGTGTACGACCAGCCGTTGCCCATCGACGCGTCGTAGGGGACCTTGGTCATGCAGATGCCGCTGACGCAGGTCAGCCCGTTCGCGCAATCGGTGGCGGCGGTGCAGGTCGCCGGCGTGCCCGTCGGCGGGAAGTACATGCCCACCTTGGTCGGGTCGTTCATGACCGGCGGCGGCGGGTTCAGCGGGAAGGTGCAGGTGGCGGCCTGGCCCGTGATGGTCGCGAGCGCCGCCGTCAGCTCGCTCTGCGTGTTGCCGAGATAGAAATGCGTCAGCAGGCCCGGCCGCGGCCGCCCGCCCGCATCGGCCAGCGAGTTGAGCGTCGTCTGCTCGCTGTTGCTGTTGGTCGCGACGCCGACCACGAACGTCGGGACGGGCGGTGTCGCGGTCGACGCGGCCATCACCTGCGAGATGGCGAACGTCCGCGCCGTGCTGCTGTCCTTGGTCGTGCCGGCGCACGACGGCGCGCCGTCGGTCGCGAGCAGGATATATTTCGGATTGGTGCTGGTCAGCGTTCGCAGGTAGTTGAACGCGGCGGTCACGGCGTCGCCCGTCGGCGTCCCGTTGCCCTGCGGCGTCGTCGCGTCGATGCCGGCGACGACGTTCGCGGCGTTCATCGGCGCCACCGGGACGACGACGTTGGGGGTCACGCCGGTGGCGACGCATTCCGCGCCGTCGCCTTCGGGGAAGACCTTCAGCCCCCACGACACGGAGGCGTCGGTGTCCATGATGACCTGCTTGAGCGCGGGGATGACGGCGTTCCACTTCAACGTGACGCCGTCGGAGGTCAGATCCTCGATCATCGACTTCGATCGGTCGAGCAGCAGCAGGATCTCGGCGGGCTTCCGCTCGACATCGAACTTCTGCAGGCCGCAGCTCGCGCCACCGCCGCCACCGCTGCCGCCGATCGAGATGACGCCCCCCATTCCGGTCGGGGCGGTGCCGCCCGATCCGCCGTTGCCGACGTTGCCGCCGCTGCCCGCGGCGCCGGCCGGGTTGCTGCCCCCGCTGCCGCCGATGCCGGTGGTGGGCGCGTTGGTCCCCGCGGTACAGGCCCCCACGGCGAGGGCGGCGGCCGCGGTCAAAATCGAGAGCAACGGGCGGGTCTGCAACAGCACGGCGAGCCTCCTACGGGCCGTCAGTGTCCGGGGCTGCGCCCGGAAGCTCAGCGGCGCAACGTGCCTTTTTTGGCGCAAATGTGGGATTTCGCCTTAGAAAGGAGCCATCCGGCCCGCCCCGGGCAACTGATGGGAAAGCCCATGTCCACTACCACCGTCGCCGCCAGCGGCTCGTTCGCGAGTTTCGTGGGCCGCTACCGCTGGCTGATCTGCAGCCTGCTGTTCCTGGCCACGACCATCAACTACATCGACCGGCAGGTCCTCGCGCTGATCAAAGGGACGCTGGACAACGAGCTGCACTGGTCGAACGCCGATTACGGCGCCGCGAATTCTTGGTTTCAGCTCGCCTACGCCGGCAGCCTGTTCGTGTTCGGCTGGTTCATCGATCGCTTCGGCGTGAAGATCGGCTATGCGGTATCGATTGCAGCTTGGAGCGTGGCGGCCGCGGCGCACGCGCTGGTCGGCAGCGCGCAGGGCTTCAAGATCGCGCGCGCCGGGTTGGGCCTGGGCGAGGGGGGCAACTTCCCCTCGTCGATCAAGGCGGTCGCCCACTGGTTTCCCAAGCGGGAGCGCGCCTACGCGACGTCGCTGTTCAATTCGGGCGCGAACGTCGGGGCGATCGTGGCGCCGGCCATCATTCCGCCGATCGCGGCCGCCTGGGGCTGGCGCGCCGCCTTCGTCTTCATGGGCGTGATCGGCATGGCGTGGCTTGTGCTCTGGCTGCCGTTCTACGACGATCCCGAGCGGTCGAAGCGGGTGAGCCAGGACGAGCTGGTTCACATCCGGTCCGACGGCGCGGCCGAGGCCGGCGCGGAGCGCCCCATGAGCTGGGGCGAGCTGCTGCGCTACCGGGAAGCGTGGTCGTTCATCGTCGCCAAGCTGATGACCGATCCGGTCTGGTGGTTCTTCCTGATCTGGCTGCCCGACTACTTCAAGAAGAAGTGGCAGCTCGACATCAAGAACAGCTGGGTTCATCTGGTGACGATCTACGCGATCATCACCGTGCTCAGCATCGCCGGCGGCTGGGTCACCGGATACCTGGCGCGGCGCGGTTGGACCGTCACGCGGGCGCGCAAGACGGGCATGTTCATCTTCGCTTGCTGCGTGTTGCCCATCTTCCTCGCGACGCACGTCGATCCGTGGCCGGCCGTTCTGTTGATCGGCATCGCCGGCGCCGCCCACCAGGCCTGGTCGGCGAACCTGTTCACGACGACGTCGGACATGTTCCCCAAGCGCGCGGTGGCGTCGCTGGTGGGTGTCGGTGGGATGGCCGGATCGCTGGGCGGGTTCGCGTTCCCGATCCTCGCCGGCGTGCTGCTCGATACGATGGGGACGGCGGGATACGCCGTGCTTTTCGGCATTTGTGGCTCGGCTTACCTGCT
>DATFXS010000598.1:0-8096 GCA_035315605.1 Polyangia bacterium | reverse complement strand
CGCCACGATCGCAGTCTTTCGGGACAGCAGGCACGCCGTCAGCCCGGCGAAGATCGCGCCGCCGATCGGGACGCCCCACGCGACGGGGATCTTCCCGCCGACCACAGTCGTCGCGGCGGCGACCAGCGCCACCCCGCCGTTGATCAGGAAGATGAGGTGGGCGCTGGCATCATTGAGAGGCGACATCCAGGCGCGCACCGACCGCAGCCTGCGCCCCACGGTCGCTAGAACCCGATCTTCCGCATCACGAACCGCGGCAGCATCCGGATCACCAGCATGATCCAGCGCCAGATTCCTGGCGTGTAGACGACCGGCTTGCCGCGCTCGATCGCGCGCACGACGTCGCGCGCGACGCCCTCGGGCTCGCCCGCGAACGGCGGCGTCGGCAACCCGGCCGTCATCCCGGTGCGCACGAAGCCGGGCTTCACGCAGATCGCCCGCAGCCCCTGGGCGTGGAACTTGTGGTCGAGGCCCTCCATGTAGTGCGTCAGCCCCGCCTTCGCTGCGCCATAGAGGATGACCGGCTTGCGGCCGCGCTCGCCCGCGACCGAGCTGAGCACGCAGAGCGTGCCGCCGCCGCGCGCCAGCAGCCGGCGGCGCGCTTCCTCGCAGAAGACGACGGTGTTGGCGAAATCGGCGGTCAAGAGGCGGCGCGCGAGGTCGGGCTCCGCCTCCAGGCGATCCTGCGTCGCGAACAGACCGGCCGTCACGACGACGGTGTCGAACCCGCCGAGCACCGTGTTCGCGCTGTCGAGCGCGGGCGCGAAATCATCGGCCCGTTCCAGATCGCACGGAGCGCTGCCGATGGACCCGTCGGCGCGCCCGGTGCGAATCTCGATGTCACGGGCGCTGGCAGCCAGATCGCTCGGATCGCGCCCCAGCAGGAACAGCGCGTCGCCCCGCTCGGCGAGCTGGCGCGCGATCGCCCGCCCGATCCCCTTGGTCGCGCCCAGGATGACGACCTTCCTCACGCCGGATCCCCGAACACCCGCACCGACTGTGCGCTGCGCAACCTCCGGTTTGGATCCCAGATTCGCCGGACGCGTTGAAACTCGTCGATGCGGGGATCCATCGCGCGAAAGTGCTCGGCGCGCGTGAACGCGTCCTTGGCGAGGTAGATCCGCCCGCCCTCCTTGATCACGCATTCGTTCAACGCATCGATCAACGCCGGTGTGTCCTTTCGTACCGCGATGTCGAGCGCGATCGAAATTCCGGGCCGCGGAAACGACAGCATGCCGACGCCTTCCGGACCGCAGTCCTTTATCACGCACAGGAACGAGGCCCCGCCCCGGGCGGTCAGCACCTCCAGAAAGCGCCGCGCCGCGCCCGCGCCCGCCTCGTTCGGCAGCACGCACTGGTGCTGCGTCAGGCCGCGGCGCCCGTACATCCGGTTCCAGTGCCAGAGCATGTCCAGCGGGTAGAACGTCGACTCCGGATGGACGATCCGGCGCTTCACGCGCGGGATGTGCTTCCAGTAGAAGAGCGTGTTGAACGCGCGGATCGAAAGCGGCCCCAGCACGAACTGCGGAAAGTCGAACGGGATGGTGAATCGCCGCTTGGGCCGCGGCGGGCGCTTCGGGGCCTCGGCGGCTGTCGCCCATCGGCCCTTGAACAGGATCCCCCGCCCCATGTTCGGCCCGCCCGAGACGCAGTCGATCCAGCCGGCGGTCATCGGCCAGTCGGGACCGGCCGCCTTCAGCCCGGCGATGAACGCCTCGATGTTCGGCATCCGCTCGCTCTCCTGCCAGATCCACGGCGACGGCACGCGCACCATCTTGAAGGCGACCTCCAGGATGTGGCCGGTCAGGCCCATGCCGCCGATCGTCGCGCGGAACAGATCGCGCTCGACCGTCGGGCTGCACCTGACGACGCGGCCGTCGGCGACGCGCAGCTTGAGATCCGTGACGTGCGCGCCGAAGCAGCCTTCCTTGTGGTGGTTCTTGCCGTGGACGTCGGCGGCGACCATCCCGCCCAGCGTCACGAACTTGGTGCCGGGCGTGACCGGAACGAACCAGCCGCGGGGCAGGAACAGACGATAAATCTCATCCAGCGAGAGCCCGGCCTCCGCGCGCAGGACGCCGCTGTCCGCGTCGAACGACAGGATGCGGTCGGCGAGGACGGTCGACACGACCTCGCGGTCGTTGGCGGCGGGCAGCGACGAATCCCCGTACGAGCGCCCGAGTCCGCGCGACAGCGGACGACCGTCGGCGATGCGCGCCAGGTCCTCCGAGCGCACCTCGTGTCCGGGCACGACCGGTGCGCGTCCCCAGCCGGACAGGGTCTCGCCTTTGCGACCAAACACGTCCCCAATCTACATCGGGAACCGGTCAGACGACCGCCGACGCCGACCAACGGGCGCCTGGCGAAAGCGAGCGGCCGCTTACGCGGAGCGAGCGGCCAGGTTCCGGCGGCGGAGCTTCTCGACCAGCGTGGTCCGCCCCATCCCCAGCAACTTCGCAGCTTCTTTCTTGTTGAACTGCGTTCGCGTCAGCGCGGCCCGGATGTACGCATCTTCCAGCTCGCGCAACATCGTCGGGAGATCGACGGGAAGATTGACCGGGACGAGACTGACCGGGCTGGCAGGCTGGGCGCCGGGGCCCGGCTCAGGATCGGCCGCCGGTTGACTCAACGACACCACCACGGAGGAAGAGGACATGCCCGTCCCATCGGCCCCCCCGGGCGTTTGCTTTAGCCCGCCCGCTCTTCCGACGAGGAAATGACGGGGGACAAGGCCGAAACATGTCCGAACGTCAGGCTCGTGGCTCGCTGGGGCGCATGGCATCCCCGAGCCTCCGGCAGTTACGCCGCCTCCGGGTCATGTCCACCGGGCGCTGGCACACCCCGCTGGACGCCGCCCCCGCGCCGACCGTCATCGCGGTCGGGGCTGCCGAGAGCGGTCTCGGCAAGAGCGTCGTCGCCTCCAACCTGGCGGCGTCGATCGCGGGCCTGGGCCGGCGGGTCGTGGTCGTCGACCTGGATTTTCGCGCGCCGCGGCAGCATTCGTTGTTCGGCGTTGCGGCCCCGGAAGACGGCCTCGAAGCGTGGGTGGAGCGAAAGCGGGCGCGCCGCGACGAGCTCGCCGCGAGCACGCCGGTCCGCAACGTCCGGATCCTGCCGTGCACCGCCGCGCCCGGGGCGCCGCCCTCGATGGAGGCGCGCCGGACGTTCATGCGCGAGCTCCACGATCTGGATGCGGACGTCGTCATCGCCGACGTCGGCGCAGAGAACCGGGACGACGTGCTGGATTTCTTCGAGGCGAACGCGTTCCGGCTGCTCGTTACCTCGCGCGAGCCGCGCGCGCTGGAGGCGACGTACGCGTTCCTGAAAAGCGCGGTCCTGCGGGCGGAACGCAAGCACGGCGGCCAGGCGCGCGCCGTTCTGGCGCGTTTTTCGGGCGGCCTGATCGGCAACGCGACCGAACAGCCGGAGCACGAGGAGACGTTTCACGCCTTCTGCCGCCTGGTGCGCGAGCATCTCGGGATCCCGCTGACGGTGTTCGGATGTCTGACCGCCAGCGAACGGATCGTGCAATCGATCGTGGCGCGCCAGCCGCTCATCGCCCGGCGCGGCATCGACGACAACGTCCGGCAGTTCCACCACATGGCCGAGCTCTTGATGAACGAACAGGCCATCCCGACCCGCGACTGTCCGCTGGACGGTGATCCGGTCGACGTACCGGTCGGCCCGCTGCCCGTGCCGGTCGAAGGCTACATGCGCAAGAACACCCGCTACCCGGTCGACTGGGCGGCGACGCTCGAGCTGCCGACCAGCGCGACGGCGGTGCGGGTGCGCGACGTGTCGGCCAGCGGCGCCGCCATCGAGACGCCGACCAAGCTGCGGGTCGGCGACATCGGGGTTCTGCATCTGGATCAGCTGAGCGGTCATCCGGCGATCGGCGTCGTCGTCAAGAACATCGTGGGGGCGGGGGGCCGCGTCGGCCTCGGATTCACGGAGCGGGGGCGCGTTCCGCCCCGGCTGGTCGCCGCGGCGCGCGCCGCGCTCGCGCGCTCGTCTTCTTGACCCGGCGGACGCCGCGCGGGAGGCTCACCAGGCTTGCCCCGAAACCAATCGGCCGCGCCCGCGCGCACCGCGGGGGCGCGCTGGCGCCTTGGACTTCGAGCCGTCGCCGCGTTCGCGCTCGTCGGGCTCGCCTGTCATGACCACGGCGCCGCGCCGCGCGACGGTTCGTCCGACGGCCTCGTCCTCGACACGCCGAATGCCCTGACCCTGGACATCGGGGTCCTCGGCTGCGGCCAATACGAGGCGGCCGGGACCTGCGACGCGGATGCGGCCGTGGGGCCGTGTTGCACCGGCGCGCCGCCGATGACGTTGTCGTTCGCGCCGATCGGCTCGCCCGACTTGACCCAGTTCCTGTGGGATTTCGGGGACGGAACGCCGACCACCACCGAACGCGCGCCGTCGCACGTCTACCCCCATCCCGGCACGTTTCGGGTCAGCCTGATCGGTCAGGGGCCATCGACCGGAGCGGTCCAGCCGCCGGACCCGCTGACCGTGGTCGTCGACGCGATCGCCACCGGTGGATTCTGCGACGTCGACGCCCAGTGCGCGGACGGGCTCAGCTGTGTCTGCACGCCGGCCTCCGGCTGCCCACCGGCGTTCGTTCGCGGTTTCTGCTCGGCGGCGTGCGACGCAGCCGCCTGCGCCGCGGGCGCCGTCTGCGCGGCCGTCTCCGTCGTCAAATCGGTCGACGCCGGCGCCGGCGCGAATCCATCGGTCTGCGTCGCCTCCTGTCAGACGATCAGCGACTGCGGACCGGGGTCGGTCTGTGAAACGCTGCCCGCACGCCCGGCGACGGCGGCCGGGGCGTGGACACGCGGGTGCCTTCCCGTCGGAGCCTTGCAGGACGTCGGCGCGTCGTGCCGCGACGCCAGCGACGTGCTCAGCGACGGCGCGTGCACGACGGGCAAGTGCGCGGACGTCGGCGCGCTCGGCGTCTGCAGCGCCGACTGCGACGACGTCAATCCGTGCCCGGACGGCGCGGCCTGCGTGGCGCTGGCCGACGGGCGGCAATTCTGTCTGCTGACCTGCACGGCGAGCAGCGACTGCGGCCGCGATCCGCTGCTCGCCTGTCAGCCCACCCCGGTCGCGCCCGCCCGCGACCGCCAGGTCATGGTCTGCTCGCCGAGAAACTGTTCGAGGGACAGCGACTGCGCCCCGTCAGGCCGCTGCGGCGTGAACGCAGTCTGCCTCCGCATCCCGATGTGAAGCTGAAGCGGGATCGCCGAGGCCGCTCACGCGCCGCTATTCGTCGTCGTCTTCCTCGCGCTCGCTCGAGGCGTCGCGAGCGGCCTCGCTCACGCTCTCACCCATCTCTTCCACTTTCTCCTCGCCCTCGCCCAGCTTCTCGCGGGCCGCGCCGCGCATGCGATCGACGGATCCCTCAGCCTGCTTGCGCTTGTCACCGGTCAGCGACCCGAGAGCCTCCTTCAGGCGCCCCTTGAGATTCTCGGCCTTCCCCTTCAGCTCGTCCTTGTTCATGTGGCCCCCTTCCCGGCCCAATTTGTCCATGTCGCCCGGGGGGTCAATGAATCGCCAGGCCGTGCGGTCGAGCAACGTGTTCGGGTTACGCCCTGATGGCACGTCCGTTACCGGCTGCGAACGGGGGTCCCCGACGCTGCGCGCGGTTTCTCGGGAAAAAAGCGGGGCGCCGCGAAAGAGCGCGCTGGCACGGCGGTTGTAATGACAGGCGTCGGCAGCAAGACAGCTTGATGCTTGGGGCACACGGGGCTTGGCGACGTTGGGGAAGAGGGGACCGCAGCGGCGTTGGGGGCGGCGGCGGCGAGTGGACGGCCGAGTCCCGTGTGCCCGTCATTATGTGGCGTTGATCGTCGCTGGCGATTCGAAGTGATACGGTAGCCGCGATGCCGGCGCCGCTGTCACCGTCGGGACGGGTGACGATCCCCGTCTCGCACGGATCGCTGGAGGGGATCCTGCGCGAGCCGGCCTCGGCCGTCGCGGCCGCGGTCGTCTGCCATCCGCACCCGCGCGGCGGCGGCACCATGAACAACAACGTCGTATACCGCGCGGCCAAGGCGCTGGTCGCGGGCGGCGTCACCGCGCTGCGCTTCAACTTTCGCGGCGTGGGCGCCTCGACCGGCACGCACGCCGACGGCATCGGCGAGGAAGAGGACGTCCGCGCGGCGATCGACTTCCTGCGCGCACACGCGCCGGGGCTGCCGATCTGGATCGCCCGGGTCTCTTTCGGCGCGCGCGTCGGCCTGGCGGTCGGGGCGCGCAGCGACGACGTCGCCAAGCTGTTCGGCATCGGCCTGGCCCTCCGGATGTTCGACTACCACGTCCTCGACAGCTGCGCGAAGCCGAAGGCGATCGTGCAGGCGTCCGAAGACGAATACGCCCCACGCGACGAGATCGACGCGGCGGTCCATGGGATGAGCGAGCCGAAGCGCCTCTGGATCGTCGAAGGCGCGTCGCACCTGTTCCCCGGCCACCTGGACGCGTTCGAACGCGCCGCCGAGGAAGCGGTCAGTTGGCTCGCGGCGACCCCTGCCTGACTTCGAGCTAGGGGGCGCACTCCGTCTGCGCGACGCAGCCCTCGTAACAGCTGTTCGCATAACTGACGACGTAGGGGCTCTCGCAGTACGGCTGTGCGATGGCGCAGGCAAACCCGGAGGGCGCCTTGCAGATCGCTTTGCCGCCGTCCGCGCAGCGCGAGAAATGCGCGCAGCAGCCGGAAGATGCGCAACCGCAGGTGCCGGGGTCGATAAACACCGAGTGGCAGTCGGCGCGGGCGTCGCACGCGGCCTGGGTCGTCACCTGCGAACACGACGGCGCGGGGCACGAGATCGCGGGGCAGTTGTAACCGGCGTTGGGGGTGGTGCAGGCAGAGAAGTAACTGCCGCCGTTACAATCGGGGCACGTGCGGACCACGCAGTCGGCGCGCGCCTGGCACGAAGCCTGATCGGTGATCGACGAGCACGGCGCCGGACACGCGATGCCGAGGCAGGCCGGCGGCGATTCGTGGGCCGGATCGTAACAGCCCGCGAATTGGGGCGTGCCGCCGCACAGCGAACAGGTGCCGACCGCGCAGTCCGTTCGCGCGCGGCACGACGTCTCGTCGAGGTTCCGGCAGGCGGAACCGCCGTCCTGGCCACCGCCGCCGCCTTGCCCGCCGTGCCCCGCCGCGCCGCCCTGCCCTCCGCCGCCATCGTTCTGCATGCTGATGCTGCCGCACGCCGACACGAGCGCCGACAGGGCGATGGTGGAAACGAGGCCGATGGGCTGGATGCGCATGGCTCCGGCGATCAGCAAGGCCCGTTCCAACCCACGGGGATGACCCGGCGCCGCCGCGCCCGCGCGCAGCCGACGCCAGACTCGGACCGTGGCCTCAAAATCCTGAGGCCGCCGGACGGCCCGATCGTCATGACAACAGTCAATATCCCAGGTGCGACTGGCGGGGCTTACCCGACTTGTCGGGAACGAACTGAGGCATGCGCTTGTCGCCGCCGACCTGCAACGCCAGGCCGTGCAAGCCGCCCGCGCCGACGTTGATCCGCTGCTCGACCAGCTTCGAGGCCGCCTCGTGCCACGCCTTCAGCTCGTATTCGCCGGGCGGAACGCCCTTGATGGTGAACGACCCCGAGCCGTCCACCTGCGCGTAGTACGGCGTGTCGACGACGACGACGACGCCCAGCATCGACGAGTGGATGTTGCACAGAACCTGGACCACGCCCGGGTGCTTGAACGTCTGCTGATACGAAGCTCCCTGCTTGTAGAGGCCCGTGTCGAATTCGTTCGGCTTCGACAGCGAAAAGACGTTGTGAAAGATCGGATCCTCGTTGCGGAAGCTGACCTTCGTCCCGACCGGCACGACCAGCACGTGAGGGATGAAGGTCTTGTTGCGCTGGGTGACGACCTTGCCGTGCGCGGCGGCGGGGCGCGGCGTCTCGCCGCCGATGCGCCGCAGCCAGATCGCCGCGCCGCCCGGACCGTGCGCGCCGCCGCCCGACACCGTTCCGCTGACCGTCGCGCCGGCGGGCGCGGGCGCGCGCGCCGCCGTCTCGGCGGGCGCCGCCGGCGACTCGGGGACCGGGGTCGCGACCGGCGGTGCAGCGGGC
>DATFXS010000597.1:0-4978 GCA_035315605.1 Polyangia bacterium | reverse complement strand
CCTCGGCCCCGCCGACGCCGCCTTCGCGCGCGAGCACATCCTCGCCGCCGCCGACCGCGCCGGCGTGCCCGCCGCCGACTTCCGGTCGCGCCTGGGTGAAGTGGTGTCCGCACCCCTGCCCCTCCCCGCGCGCGTCGACCGCCCCACGCTCGCCCCGGGCCCGAACCTGGACGGAAGCGGCGGCCCCGCGCTCTGGTACCTCGAGCCCGCCGCCGGCGGCGCCGAGGGCGTGGTGGTCGACCTGGCGCCGATCCTGGCGGCAACGGCAGATCGCATGCGCAGCGGCGGCTTGCTGGCGACGGGCGATCGGATCGACGTGCGCGTCCCGGCAAACCGCGCCGTGGCGCTGGACGACCTGCAGATCGGCGTCAGCTCTGCCGCCGCCGGCGCGGCGCGCGCCGCCATCCAGCGACGCTACCTCGTGAAGCTGGGTCTGCTGGCGTTGTGCGGCGGCATGGCGCTGGCCATCGGCGTGCTCGGCATCGCGCTGCAGGGCCGCCGGCAGCGCATCCTCGAGATCAAGGCGCAGTTCGTGGCTGGCGTGTCCCACGAGCTGCGCACGCCGCTGGCTTCGATGCGCGCCATCGCCGAGACGCTGGTGCGCCGGACGCACAACCTGGAGCAGGTGCGCGACTACCCGGCGCGCCTCCTGCGCGACGTCGATGGAATGAGCTTCCTGATCGAGAACATCCTCAGCTTCAACCGGATGGGACGCGGGCGCTGGACGCCGCGGCCCGAGCCGCTGCAACTGAGCGAGCTCGTGACCGGGGTGTGCGACGAGGCGGCCGAGCGTGCCGGCCGATCGCTGCGACTCCACCTCGACCTCGACGAGAAAGACGCGGCCATCGAAGCCGATCCCGAGCTGTTGCGGCTCCTGGTGCGGAATCTGGCGGCCAACGCCATCAACTACAACCAGCGCGACCCCGTCGAGATCCGCGCGCAGATCCGGCGCGGTCCCGACGGCTCGCTGACCGTCGATTTCGGCGACAACGGCGTTGGCATCAGCGCCGACGAGCGCGAGCGCGTGTTCGAGGACTTCTATCGGGGCCAGGGCAGCGAGAGGGCGCGCGGCTCGGGACTGGGGCTGGCGCTGTGCCGCCGCGTGATGGCGCTGCACGGTGGTACCATCGCAATCCAGCAGAGCGACCCTTCGGGAACGCTTTTTCGTTTATGGTTTCCGCCGCCACGCCGCCACCCAGCGTCCTAGTCGTCGAAGACGACGAGAACCTGCGGGTGGTCCTGCGCGACAACCTGGAGGAGGAAGGCTATCGCGTCACCGACGCGGCCAGCGCGACCGCCGCGCGTGCGGCCATCGACGGCGGCCCCTTCGATCTGGTGGTCCTGGACGTCATGCTGCCTGACGGCGACGGCTACGCGCTGTGCCGGCAGCTGCGCGCCGCCGGCAACCGGGCGCGCGTCCTGATGTTGACGGCGCGCGCGCTGGAGGACGACCTGGTGACGGGGCTGGATGCCGGCGCCGACGACTACCTGGTCAAGCCCTACCGCCTGCGCGAGCTTCTGGCCCGCGTGCGCGCCCTGCTTCGGCGCGGGGCGGAGCCGGCTCGGGCCACGCCCGACGTCTTGCGCTGCGGCGATTATCGGATCGACCTGCGCGCCCGCGAGGTGTTCGCCGACGGCGGCGCCAGCGTTTCGCTGACGCGCACGGAGTTCGACCTGCTCTCCTTTTTCTTGCGCCATCCCGGGCGCGCCATCGCCCGCGAGGAGATCCTGGGCGCCGTATGGGGCGACGGGATCGCCATCGACGATCACACCGTCGACAACTTCGTCTCGCAGCTCAAAAGAAAGCTGGGCGCCGGGGTGCCGATCCGAACCATCCGCGGCGTCGGCTACCGGCTGGACCTCCCGTAATGCGCATTTCTTAACCACTTTGGAAATAACGGGACGATGTGTACGTTGTGGTTCCGCAGCAGCCTCACCCCCGCCGAAAGACCCCAACATGCTGGAAACCAGATGTGCAGGTCGCAGCGATGTGTGCTCCTACCGGACCTGGGCGATCCCGCTTCTCGCGACGGCCCTGCAGGCGGCTGCCTGCGGGAGCAGCAACGGCAGCCCCCGCCCTGACGGCGGCGGCGACGCCGGGACGCCGCAGAAGCTCCTGATCCTGCACACGAACGACATCCATTCCCATCTGATGGGCTTCGCGCCGGAGCTGGATTACACACCGGCCACGCCGAACGACGACGCGACCCAGGGCGGGATGGCGCGGCTGGCGACGGCGATCGGCACCGCCAAGGCGTCGGCGACTGCCGACGGAACGCCGGTGCTGTTGCTCGACGCCGGCGACTTCATGATGGGGACGCTGTTCGAGTTCCTGGCCACCCAGGCCACCCCGGAGCTGGTCATGATGAACGCGCTCGGCTACGACGCGACGACGATCGGCAACCACGAGCTCGACTGGACACCCCACGGGCTGGCGGGGATTCTGCAGGCGGCCGCCGTCACCAACCACGTCACCGTTCCGATCTTGGCCAGCAACATGAACTTCTCCGCCACCGACCCGGCGGACGACGAGCTCGCGGCGCTGGCCGGTCAGGGCGTCATCCAGACCAAGCTGGTGAAGACCGTCGGTGGGCTGAAGGTCGGCTTCTTCGGCCTGCTCGGCGCCAACGCGGCGCAGGTGACGCCGCAGGCGAAGCCCCTCACGTTCGATGCGATCGACGTCGCCGCCGCTCGCATGGTCAAGGAGCTGCGCGAGACCGACAAGGTCGACCTGGTGATCGCGCTGTCGCACTCCGGGATCGATCACACCGGCCAGGGCGAGGACGCTGTGCTGGCGGCCAAGGTCCCTGGCATCGACATCATCATCAGCGGCCACACGCACGAGACGCTGGCCCAGCCCGTTCGGGTCGGCAACACGATCATCGTCACCGCGGGCGCGTACACCGGCTTTCTCGGTGAGCTGGCGCTGACGGTGACGCCCTCCGGGACGCCGGGCGCGCCGCCGGCGGTTGCGATCGACGGCTACACGCTGCAGGCGATCGACGACACGATCACGGGCGACGCGACGACGCAGGGAGCGGTCGACGCGTACATCGCCGGGCTCGACACGGCGCTGATGCCGTCGGGGCTGGCGTACAAGAAGGTGGTCGGCGTGACGCCGGCGGACCTGCCGCTGCCCTCGCGCCAGGAGGCCCCGATCGGCAACCTGGTCACGGACGCCTACCGCACGATCGCCGGCGCGCTGCAGCCGACCGATCCGCCCGCGATCGCCGTGGAAGCGAATGGCGCCCTTCGCGCCTCGATCTCGAAAGGGAAGACCGGGCAGATCTGGTTCGCCGACCTGTTCCGCGTCACGCCGCTCGGCATCGGTCCGGATCAGATCCCCGGCTATTCCCTGGTGACGTTCTATCTGAACGCCAAGGACATCCGATCGGGCCTCGAGCTGGGCGGCGCACCCGAGGTCGTGCCGGGAGATTTCTTCCTGCAGGTCTCCGGTCTGAAGGTCGAGTACGACATGTCGAAGCCGCTGTTCGGCCGCGTCTCCAGCCTGAAGCTGGTCACGGGGACCAGCGAGCAGGCGCTGGACGTGAACGACACGACGACCTGCTACAAGGTCGTCACCATCAGCTACGTCGCCGGGTTGCTGGGCGCGGTCAAGAGCCTCACCTCGAATCTGCTGACGGTCGATGCGAAGGACAAGGACTGCGTGACGCTGGTCGATCCGACCACGCGCTTCGTGGACGCCGACCCGACCACGGACGGCGTTCAGGAGCTCAAACACTGGCAGGCGGTGTTGAAGTACGTGTCGGGTCTGCCGCCAAACGCGGACGGCGTCCCGGAAATCCCGGCCGGGTACGCGGCGCCTCAGGGCCGGATCGTGCAGGTGCACCCATGAATCGCCCGCGCAAGAGAGCGCCGCTTCCCGCAGCGACGACCGCGGCGGCGCTGGCGGCGGCGTTCGCCGTCGCCTGCACCCCGGACGTCGGCTCGAACCCGACCCCGACGTCGATGCAGTTCGACCTGACGGCCTCGCCGCCGCGGGCGCCGCAGCCGACCGCGCTGATCGTCAACCAGCAGACCGGAAAGATCGATTTCAGCCTGGCGGGCATCTCGATTCCCGACGACTGCACCACGCAACAGGCGCTGACGCAGGCGCAGTGCCAGTTCGACCAGTGGCTGCAGACGCTGAACGGGTTTCCGACGGTGACGGCCGCGTCCGCGCCGGCCAGCGCGGCGCTGGACCCGGCCACGCTGACGCTGGGCGCGGGTCAGAACGTCGCGGTCGTGGCCGCGAAAGGAAACGCCGTCGCGACGGCGGCCGACGTGGCGGTCGCATTCGACGACCCCTCGACGTCGGTCACGGTGACGCCGCTGCAACCCTGGACGCTGGGCGAGTTCTACTGGATGGGCGTTCGCGGCTACGCCAACGGCGTGCGCGACGCCGCCGGCGGCGAGGTCGTCGGATCGCCGACGATGGCGCTCATCAAGCAGGACGATTCGCTCACCTGCGGCGCGACGGATCCGACCCAGATCGATCCCCACTGCCCCGGGTTCGAGGTCGTCGCGCAGGCGGCCACGACGCCCGATGAGGTGATGGCGGCGACGGCGCAGCTTTTCCAGCTGGAGGGGATCCGGATGGCGTACCTCGCTGGCCACGGCTTCGACATCATGGACGCCGTCGGGACGCCCAAGACCGAGCTCGCGGTTCTGTGGGGCTTCCCGATCCACACCAACTCGGTGCCGCTGCTGATCCCCCCCACCGCCGCCGTGCCGCACGTGCCGGCCGCCAATCAGATCGTCGTCGGCGTTCAAGGGCCCGTCGATCCGACGACGGTCTCGGCGTTCGTCGTCAAGCAGCAGAACGGGCCGGTGGTCGTCATGGACCTGACCGCGGCCGCGGCGGGCGATCTGAACGCGGGCTTCCCGCCGGTCGGCGCCGCCTACCTGCCGACCCCGGGTGCCATCGCCATCCAGGCCGCCGCCCCGTTCCCGGCCGGGCACCAGATCGGCCTCTTCT
>DATFXS010000596.1:0-2911 GCA_035315605.1 Polyangia bacterium | reverse complement strand
TGGGCGGCATGCTGTACATCGACCGGGCGCGCACGCGCACGCTGTCGACGGCGCGCAACTTCGCCCGCCACTGGGCGGGCGTGCCGATCGCCGAGGTTCTGGCGGCGCTGGAGGAAAAACAGTCCGCATGACGGCGATCGGATTCATCTCCCTGTGCGGGCTGCTCGCGCAGGCGGCGACCGCCGCGCCCGTGCCCGGCCCGGCCCAGACGGCGCCCGCAGGATCGTCCTCGGCGCCGGCCGCGATGCCGCCCGACTACGCGGCGCCGGCAGCCCCGCAACCGCCTCCCCCGCCGCCTCCCCCGCCCCGCCCGGTTCCCGCCGCGCATCCACCGACGCCCGTGTTGCTGTCCCCGTTCCGGCTGTCGCTGACGTACGTCCACGTCCTGCGCGAGGACGGCGATCTCGCCAACCCGAACCTGTCGACGAACGCCCTCGGCATCGACATGGCGTTTCCGTCGAACAGCTACGTGCGCAACCACCTGGGCCTGGCGCACCAGTGGGAGACCGCCGGCGGGGCCACGGCGCGCGGGTTCCGCGTCGACCTGATCTCGCTCGGCTATCCGATCACGCTGACGAATTCGACGGTCCGTCTGGATCTGGAGCCGGTGCTGACCGTGATACGCGGCGAGCTGATGTTCGTCAGCGGCGGCGGGCGGATCCTGCGCCTCGAGAGCGGCTTCGGCCTCGAGCTGTCGGCGACCGTTCGCCAGTGGTTCCTGATGCTGCAGGCCTTCGGCATCGACTTCCGCTACTGGGTCTGGACCAGCGCCGCGTCGGCGACGGGGTTCTCGCGCGTCTTTCCGGTCAAAGTGGCCGTCGGCCACGAGTTCTGACCGCGGCGGGCGCCGGGAACCTGTCGGCGGAGGCGGTGTCCTATCGACATGACGCGCCTCCACGCCGTGTTGCTGCTGATTCCGCTGTCTGCCGCCTGTACGACCCGCGACGACGACTACCTTCTGCTCCGGCGACCGACCACCAAGCCAGGCGAGCCGACGGCCGCGCTGGAGCTGGCGCCGCGCACCGACGCCGAGGCGTATTACCTCCGCCACCTGCTGGCCAGCGGTTTCGGCGCCGAGCTGCTGCGGACCTACGCGATGACGAAACGCTTCGCGGCACGGACGGGAGGACGGCGGGAAACCGACACCATGATCGCCCTCGGCGCGCCCGACCACCCGGCGTTGGGCGCGCCCGCCCGCCGCGTGAAGATCGGATGGTGGAGAACCAAGCTGGCGGCTGATGCGCCGATCATCTGGATCGACGACAGCGGGCCGCGGCGGGCGCGCAGCACGATGGCCGACCTGGTGTCCGGATTTGGCGGCGCGATCCTCGACGTCGTGGCGCCCGAGACCGGCGCGCCGTACTCGAAGTCTTCGGCGCTGCGCGACGGTTACATCGACTTCCTCCAGGTCGTCGCCGCCGAGTGGCGCCCGCCCAGCGACACCGACGATCGCGACGACCTCCGGCAGCTGTCGGTGTTCGCCGACGTGCGCGGCAACGGCGCCGTCCGCCGCCTCGACGACAGCCCGCACGCGATGATCGCGGACCCGGCGGTGGTCGCAACCGTCTTCTATCGCCTCGCCGCGTCCGACCTCGGGCGCCGGATGGCCGAACCGGCCGTCTACAAGCCGTTCCTCGAGGCGCAGCCGCCGCGAGACATCCACCCGGCCCTCCTGCTCGGCGCGTTCCGTAACTTCCAGGCGAAGCTGATCGCCGCCTGGACCCGTGCCCAGGCGGCGGGCCGGCCCCCGCACGATCTGATCGATCTCGTCGAGGCGTATGGCGACGCGTACCCGGCGGAGCGCGCCGAGGCGACGCGCATCTTCCTGGTCACCACCTACGGCGCCACGGCGCTGCCGGGCGCGGTCCGTGCCGACGAAGCGCCGGAGCAGATCGAAATCCAGCTCGCTGCGCTGACGGCGGACGTCCTGTTCGGCCGGCGCGGTCTCCGCGACGGGTTCGCCAGGGCCCGCTGACGGATCAGCGCGCGCGAGCCGCCTTGCCCAGCGCCGCCACCTGCGCGCGCCGGAAGCAGCCGAACGTGTGGTCGTTGACCAGCCCGGCCGCCTGCATGAACGCGTAGACGATCGTCGACCCGACGAAGCTGAAACCGAGCCGGCGCAGCTCCTTCGACAGCGCGTCGGACAGCGGCGTCCGTGCCGGCATGTCGCCGCGACCGCGGCTGGCGCCGGTCAGCGGGCGCCCGCCGATGAACGCCCAGATCCAGGCGTCGAACGAGCCGTGCGCCGCCGCGACCGCCAGCAGCGCGCGCGCGTTGCCGATGGCCGACCGGATCTTCAGGCGGTTGCGCACGATCCCGGAATGCTTCATCAGGCGGACGACGTCGCGCTCGCCGAAGCGCGCGACCGCCGCTGCGTCGAAGCCGCGGAAGGCGTCGCGATAGCCCTCGCGCTTGCGGAGGATCGTCATCCACGACAGCCCGGCCTGGGCGCCGTCCAGCGTCAGCTTCTCGTACCACCGGCGATCGTCGTGGATCGGGACGCCCCACTCCTGGTCGTGGTACGCGACCATCAGCGGGTCTTCGCCGGCCCAGAAACAGCGTTGCAGCGCGCGCGGCATCGTTCCCGTCTTCAGGCGTTCAGCAGCGGCAGCACGGGGACGTCGGTCGGCCCGACGTCGACGCCGGCGGCGGTCAGCATCGCGTGAACCTGCCCGCGGTGGTGTGTCTGGTGGTTGAACATCTGCACCACCTGCACCCAGCGCGGATGCGTCTGCGTGAAGCCGTACAGGCGGCTCGTCCAGGTCATCGGCTCGGCCAGCTCCGCCGCCGACGCGCTGCGCGCCCACGCCAGGATCTCCTGGTCCATCTCGACGCGCGCCGCGTGAAGCGCGCCGAAGTCGTCATAGAGGTCGACTCCCGCCGGGCCCGTCGGGTAGGTCTTGCCGTTGAA
>DATFXS010000595.1:0-7556 GCA_035315605.1 Polyangia bacterium | reverse complement strand
GCGCGCCGGTTCCTGAAGTCGCCCGAGTTCCTGAAACTTTCGGGCGACTACGTCAGCGTCCACGACATCCGGCACGTCTACTATTCGATCCCCGGCATCCAGCGGGAAGAGGAGCTGCTGCGCATCCTGGACTTCGAAGAGCCGAAGTCGGCGATCATCTTCTGCAACACGCGCGAGGAGACCGGCCGCGTCGCCGCGTTCCTGCGTGGCAAGGGCCACGACGCCGAGGCGATCTCGTCGGACCTGTCGCAGAGCGATCGCGAGCGTGTGCTCGGGCGGATGCGCCAGGGCGGCATCAAGTTCCTGGTCGCGACCGACGTCGCGGCGCGCGGCATCGACATCGAGAACCTGTCGCACGTCTTCAACTACACCTTCCCGGAGGCGCCCGAGGTCTACATCCACCGCACCGGGCGGACCGGGCGCGCCGGCCGCAAGGGAACGGCGATCTCGCTGATCGGCCCGACCGAGGTCGGGTCGTTCTACTACCTGAAGCTGCTCTACAAGATCAAACCGGAAGAGCGGGCGCTGCCGTCGGAGACGGAGATCCGCTCGCACCGCGAGGGCGAGCGGGTGCTGGTGCTGCGGCGGGCGCTGGAAGGCGATCCGGGCGCCGAGTGGCGCGCGCTGGCGCGCCGGCTGGTCAGCGCGGTCGACGGCGAGCGTCTGGTCGCCGCTTTGCTCGCGCATTCGTATGCGATGGTCGAGGGGATGCCGGTGGTGCCCAAGCCGCCCGCGCCGCTGTTTGCCAGCGAGGCGCCGCCGCGCCCGGCAGCGCCCGAGCCGCGCGACCGCGACGGGGACCGCGACCGGGATCGCGATCGCGATCGGGATCGAGATCGGGATCGAGATCGTCCGCGTTTCGGTGGGCGCGATCGGGGACCGCGGGACCGCGGCCGCCCGGGGGAGCGCGATCGTCCCCGCTTCGGCGATCGCGATCGGAGCCGGGGACCGGCCGGAGGTCACGGCGACGACCGCCCCGGGCGTCGGCACGAGCGCCGACCGCCGCCGCCGCTGCGCAATGACCAGCCGCCCGCCGAACGCGAGTTCTGGGAGGTCTGGAGCGAGGAGCGCGCCCAGGCCGACACCGACGCCGGGAAGTCGGCGCCGCCGCCTGCCTCCGCGAACCCGTTCGAGTCCACCGCACCAGGCCCGGGCGAGGCGAGCGATCGCGGCGAGGCGCCGCGGGCCGACGTGGCGCGCCTCTACTTGAACCTTGGCCGCAAGGACGGCGCGTCCGAAAAGGAGATCCGCGACCTGCTCACGACCTACGCGGAGAATCCGAACGTCATGGACATCGACGTCATGAACACGCACACGTACCTGAACGTCGCCCCGCCCGACGCCGACCGGGTGATCGGCGCGCTGACCGGCAAGGAGATCGGCGGCCGCCAGCTCGTCTGCGAAGTGGCGAAACCCCGGAGACGCTAGCCGGACGTCGCCGAGGGCGGCTTGCCCTCACCCCTGCCCTCTCCCGCAAGCAGGAGAGGGAGAAAGATCCGGTCCCCTCGCCCCGCGCAGCGGGGAGAGGGAGAAAAGATCTGGTCCCCTCGCCCCGCGAAGCGGGGAGAGGGTTAGGGAGAGGGGCCGCGCCTTTTCAGCCGACGACGGCGAGCGCGCCGCCCCGCCGGGTCGCCGCCAGCGTGCCGCAGGCGGCGGCGATGTCGGAGCCGCCCGAGTAGCGGCGCACGACCGGGACGCCGAGCGCGTCGAGCGCGTCACGGAACGCCGCCAGCTCGTCGGGCGTCGCCCGCCGGTAGCGGCCGGTGTCGTCGCTGACGTCGATCAGGTTCAGCTTCACCGGCGTGTCGCCGATCAGCTCGCCGAGGGCGCGCGCGTGAGCGGGCGACGCGTTGACGCCGCCGAGCACGACGTAGGCCAACGTCACCCGCTGTCCGCGCGCGTCCGCGTGGGCGCGCATCGCGGCCATCACGTCGGCGAGCGCCCAGCGATCTTCGATCGGCATCAGCAGCCGTCGTTGTTCCGACGTCGGCGCCCCGAGCGACAGGATCAGCCGGTAGCGGTGGCCCTCGTCCGTGAAGCGCCGGATGGCCGGCAGCACCCCCGCGGTCGATATCGATATCGCCTTCGCGGCGATCGCGGGGCCGGCCGGGTCCGACATGATGCGCGCCGCGCGAATGACGTTGTCGTAGTTGAGCAACGGCTCGCCCATCCCCATGAACACCACGCCGCGCACCGGGTGATCGGCCTCGCGCGCGATGATTCGCAGCTGCGCCAGGATCTCCCAGGTCTTGAGGCTGCGAATGCCGCCGAGGCGCCCGGTCGCGCAGAAATCGCAGGCGAGCGCGCAGCCGACCTGCGAGCTGAGACAGACCGTGTACTTGGCGGTCGGCAGCGCCTCCAGCGGCGCCGCCTGCCCCGCCCGGCGCCGCTGCTTGAGCGCGCGGGCCGCTTCCGGCGCGGGCAGCGGGATGCGCACCGCCTCGATCTCGCGGCCGTCGGACAACTTAAAGAGATACTTTAGAAAACCGTCGCTTGCCTGGCGGCGCTCGAGGACTTCCACCTCTGGCCAGATGCAGGCAGCATCCAGCGCCGCCGCCGCGGCATTCGAGAGGCCACGCACCGCCTCGGATGGGAAACCGGCCGCACCGTCGCGGTGCACGCGGGCGAAGAGGCGCCCCGCGACGTCCGCACCGACGCCGAACCGCGCGACCGCCGCCGTCAGCTCGACGCGATCGAGGTTGCGCAGGTTCAGGGCGGCGGATTGCATGCCTGCACCCACGGTAGCACACTGCGCGGATGGCCCACTTCGCCCACCGCCTGGACGGGTCGCGGCGCGTCCGCCTCGACAAGGTCGATCCGGCCGACACGCAGGACATCGAGAAGGACGAAGGCCTCGAACGCGTCGAGAAGCTGGGCCGCGAGCTGTCCGAGCTCGAGAACCTGCTCGCGTACGCCGGCACGCATGCGCTGCTGGTCGTCCTGCAGGGCCGCGACGCCAGCGGCAAGGATGGTTCGATCCGGAAGATCCTCGAATTCACCAACGTGCAGCAGGCGTATGTGCAGCCGTTCAAGGTGCCGACCGAGGAGGAGCACGCGCACGATTTCCTCTGGCGCGTGCACAAGGCGGTCCCGCGCCGCGGTTACATGACGCTCTTCAATCGCTCCCACTATGAAGACGTGCTGGCGGCGCGCGTGCACAAGCTGGTCCCCGAATCGGTCTGGAAGGGGCGCTTCGACCACATCAACGCGTTCGAGCGCCTGCTCCTCGACGCGGACGTGATCCTGCTGAAGTTCTATCTGCACGTCAGCGCAGACGAGCAGTACCAGCGCCTGCGCGCGCGCGAAAAGGATCCGCGCACGGCGTGGAAGCTGAACCCCGGCGACTGGCGCGAGCTCCCGCTCTGGGACGACTTCACCCTGGCCTACGAGGACGTGCTGAACCGCTGCGCGACGCGCGACGCGCCCTGGTACCTGGTCCCGGCGGACAAGAAATGGTTCCGCAACCTGGCCGTGATCGACCGGATCGTGCGGGCGCTGCGCCCCTACCGAAAAGTCTGGCTCGACACGCTGAAGCAGATGGGCAAGAGCGCGATGAAGGAGATCCGCGAGCTGCGCGCCCAGGCCAAGCGGCGCCGCTAGGCGCGAGCAAGCTCGGAATCCCACCGAAGCGGAGTCGAGGCGCAACGCCAGGAGCGGAGTGGGACGGGGAGCTCCTCGGCCGGAGCGTAGGCGGCCGCTCCGATCGTTTGCGGCCGACGGGATTCCGAGCTTGCTCGCGGAGGACGAGGAGCTCCCCGTCCCACTCCGCCCTCGACGTTAGCCGAGCGGAGCGACTAGCCCTGCGCCGGGCGGGTCATCTCGATGACCTTGTCCTGCAGCGACTGGCCGCGCGTCATCTCGATCATGCCGATGCCCGCCGCGGTCAGCGCCTGCAGCACGGCGATCTGTGTGGTGTTGCCGCCGGCGTCGCCCTGATCGCGGAAGTGGACGGCCAGCCGGCGCTCGCCCGGCCGTCCCAGCTCGACGCGCGTCACCAGCGGCACCGACGTCAGCTTGCCGACGATCGTCTCGGGCGGATCCGCCTCCAGCCGGAAGGTCAGGCAGCTGGTGCGCGCCACCAGCTCGGACACCTTGCGGTGCTCGACGATCTTGCCGTGATCCAGGATCACGACCGAGCCGCACAGCTCCTCGATGTCCTGCAGGTTGTGCGAGCTGACGATGAACGTGCGCTCCTTGTCGAGCGACCGGATCAGGTTCTTCATCTCGGAGGCCGTGGCCGGATCCAACCCTGCCGTCGGCTCGTCGAGGAGCACCAGCTCCGGCGCCCCTAAAAACGCCTGCGCGATCGCGATCCGCTTCAGCATCCCGTGGCTCATCGCCTCGGGTGGTTTTCGCGCGGCGTCGGCCAGCAGCACCATCTGCAGCGCGCGCGCCGCCTCCTCCCGCGCCGCCGCCGCCGAGAAACCTTGCAGCTCGGCCAGCATCGCCAGCTGGCTCAGCACCGGCACGCCTTTGATGAACTGCGCGTCCTGCGGAAGGATCGCGACCCGCCCGTGCAGATCGCGGTGCAGCGGCGGCCGCCCCATCACCTCGACCGTCCCGCGCGTCGGCCGCAGGAACCCGCACAGCACGGAGAAGAACGTGGTCTTGCCGGCGCCGTTCGGTCCGACCAGGCCGATCGGCGCGCCGGCCTCCAGCACGAGGTCGACCTTGTCGAGCGCGCGCGTCCGCCCGAAGTCGCGCCCCAGCCCCTCCGTCTTGATCAACGCGTCCGGCCCCGCCATCACGTGTCCCGCCTGCTGAACACGACCCACCCGAGGTACGAATACAGCGCGACGTAGCCCAGGGCGCCCGCGCACGCGCCCAGCGCCGGCCCGATCTCGGATTGCAGCATGTAAGGTTTGAGCCCGCTCGGGACCAGGAAGCTGACGACGGTCGCCACCTTGCCCTCGAGCGGCATCAGGCCCAGCGCGACGCCGATCAGCGCGTAACCGCCCAGCCCGACCAGCAGGGCGAGCCCGATCGATCCCATCCCCGCGGACACCAGCGACATCATCGCCACGATCGGCAGCGAATAGACGATCAGCAGACCGGTCACCCGCGCGCCGTAGCCGATGATCGCGCCGGTGCTGACGTCCGCGCCGCCGTGCACCTTCACCGCGATGATCGTCGCGGCGATGCCCCCCAGCAGCTGGGCCAGGGTGATCAGCATCGTCGCGCTGACCAGTCGCGCCACGAAGATCTCGGCCCGGCCGACCCGCGGGATCAGGAAGCGGATGTGCCGCGTGCCCAGATCGCTGGCGGTCTGATCACACGCGGCCAGCATCCCGAACAGCGGCGTCAGGGTCGCCGCGATGACGAAGTAGGCGGCCAGCGTCGCCGGTCGATCCTGGAACAGCTTCGCGATGCTGCTGTCGAAGAAGTACGACAGCGCCAGACCGGCCTCCGGCGTCCCCAATTTTTCCGCGAACCCCCCGGCCAGCTTCCAGAGCACCCAGCCCCAGATCAGCGCGAAGAAGACGAGGAACAGCAGGCCGCGCGCGCTCGACAGCGTGAAGCGGAGGTCGTGACGGATCAGGACCCCGATGTGCCGACGAGCACGCACGGTCGTTTTGTTTTCGATCAGCCCGTTGCCGTTACATCGGCGCGGCGGCGGGCGGCATCGCCGCCGGCCCCGCGTCCTTGGCCATGATCCCGCGCGCTCCGATGATGCCCAGGATGCCGCCGAGCAAGCCGAGGATCTTCCCCGGCCCGAAGCCTATGAGCACCGAACCGATCACCTCGGCGCCGATCGCCAAGATGGATGCGACCAGGATGAACTTGGCCGCCTTGCCGCGGAACAGGCAGACCGCGCCGGCAATGGACGTTCCGACCGTCACGAACAGGAACACGGAGAACCCCATGTACTTGCCGGCCGAATTGCTCACCTGCCCGAGCATCTCGTCCGCCTTCGCCATGTTTGCCTTCTGCTCGGCGGTCATCTCCTGGCCGCTCTTCTTCTGCTCCGCCTCCGCCATCTGCGTGAGCTTGCCGGCCATGCCCGCGCCAGCGCCCAAGGTCAGGTATCCGATCGCCGCGAAGAGGTTGATGAGTGCTGCAATGATCAGGATGACTCCGGCTGCTATGCGCATCGCCTGTTCCCCTTTGGTTCCTGTTGACTGACCGCCCGGGCCCCGACCTGACCGACTATTCGGCAGGGGGGCCTGGCCGTAGGACCAGCAGAATAGGCGGGGTTCCCGCCCAAACAAAGCGGAATTCCGATTGTGGCAGTCAACAAATCGCCGACCACGTCAACGCGAAAATTGCCGCAAGCTCGAGCATGTTATTGCCGGTCCCGGATCTCGCGGCTCAACCTTGGGCTAGGTAGCGCAGCGCATTTTCGCCCAGCAGCTTGGCGAGGCGAGGCGCGCGCCAGCCGCGCCGCCAGAGAAGCTCCGTCAGACGCGGCAGATCGGCGGCGTCGCGCAGGCCGCGCGGGAGCGGCAGGAATCCGTCGAAGTCGGACCCGAGCGCCACGCAATCTTCGCCGCCGATCGCCGCCACGTGCTCGATGTGGTCGGCGACGCGCTCCAGCGTGCAGAACGTCCCGCCCAGGTAGGCCGCCACGAAGATGACGCCGACGATCCCCCCCCGCGCAGCGAGCGCCCGGATCTGGTCGTCGTCCAGGTTGCGCGGATGAGGGTGCACCCCGTCGGCGCCCGAATGCGAAGAAAACGGCGGTGTCGCCGACACATCGAGCATGTCCCAGAACGTCTTCTTGCTGGCGTGCGAGACGTCCAGCAAGAGGCCCGCCTCGTTGCACGCGCGCACCAGCATCCGCCCGTGGTCGGTCAGGCCGGCGTCGCGCGCGGCCGGCGTGCGGCACGACGTGCCGGCGCGGCTGTCCCGTTCCCACAGCGGCCCCAGAAAGCGGACGCCCGCTTCGGCCAGCCGCGCCACGCCGCCCGGCACGTCGTCGTCGATCGCGTAGCTCCCCTCGACGCCGAGGAACAGCGCCAGCCGCCCCGCCGCGCGTGCAGCCCGGATGTCGTCGGCCGTGCGCGCCAGCGTGATGGCGTCGGGATGGCGTTCGGCCAGGCTGCGCGCGCACGCCAGCTGCCGCCAGAAGCGGTTGCGCGACTTGTCGAAGCGGAAGCCGGCGAACATCAAACAACCGAGCGCATCGATGCCGCCGCGGCGGATGCGCGGCAGATCCAGATCCAGCCGCAGCGGGTTGTAGAACGTGGCCGGTGCGTGGGCCCGCGAGAAATCGTAGCCAGGCATGTGCGTCAGCTTGGTCAGCAGGTCGTTGTGCAGATCGAGAACCAGCGCGGCCTCGTGCGCCGCCGCCGCCTCCGGGCTCACCTCGACGGGAAACCCTCTCATCGCGCCCGCTCCCGGGTGGTGCTCAGTTGGTGGGGAACGGCTTGATGTCGGGCGGCGTCTCGACCGGCACCGGGATCACGTGGTGCAGCGGATCCGCCTTCGGCTCTTCACCCTCGCCGTCGTTCGAATGGTGGTGCTTCCGGCCCGGCTTCGCGGCGGGTGCATCGCCGGCTGGCTTGGCCGCCTCGGCAGACGGTGTCTCGCCGGCGGGCTTCGCGCTCTTGGCGGGC
>DATFXS010000594.1:0-3273 GCA_035315605.1 Polyangia bacterium | reverse complement strand
CAAGCTGTAGACGGCCACCCGCCGGTCCGGCATGGGGCCGAGCAAGATGACATCCTCCCGGTGTCGCGCATCGTCGCGGGATCGATGGCCGTCTATCCAGATGCGCGCGGTGTTCGGCACGCGCGCGCAGATGTGCGCTGGCGGGCGTGCGAGACAGAGTAGCGAACCGCTGCCATCGATGATGCGCACGAGGGCGCTTGGCGGGATCTTCCTCTTCGGTCCGGTGGGGAAACGGGACACGAACGGTTCCAGCAGGCTGGCGTTCGAGCTGACGCTCACGCGCTGCACTTCGGGGTGAGTCGCCAGCCACGCCACGAAACGATCCGCCGCGCCCGCCTGGGCGATCGACGGTCGCACGCTGGCGGCGAGCGCGACCACCACCGCGACCACCGTTCCCGCCGCGCGCGCGCGACCTCGCATGATCACGGCGGGCAGGTCGACGCGCACGCCGTCACTGTCTCGAGCTCGTCGACGCGCGGCGTGCAGGCATTCGACACCGACGCGAGGTAGCAGCGCGCCTGGCAGTCGCGCGCGGCCGTGCAGGCGAGCGGCACGCCGCCGTCGGCGCCTCCGTCGGGGCCGGACGCGCACGTCGTCTCCGCCGCGGTCAGCATGGCGCAGGCCGTATTCGCCTGGGCGACGGCGATGCACCGATCCAGAGCGGCCAGGTCGGTGTCGCATCCGGGGAACGTCGCGGTCGCCCCTACACACTTGTAGTTCGAGTCGGCGCACGAATAGTACTGGTCGAACGCGGCGGAGCATCCGTTCATCGCGGCCTCGGCCCCCAGCGCCTTCGCGTTCGACTGGCAGGTCTGGATCCAGTCGTTGTCGCCGGCGTGAGAGCAGTCGCCGATGTCCTGGCAGACGTTTTCTGAATGCGAATTGCACGCGCCCGCGCCGACGACCAGACCGATCAGCACAGGCAAGAATGGTGCGCGCATGGCGGATGTCATCAGAAGGCGACGTGAATGCGTCCGGAGAAAATATGCACCGGTCCGCGGTCCTGGTTGTAGGCGGGATTGATCACCGGCTGATAGATCGCCGAAAAGGAGATCAGATCGTCGATCTGCAGCTTGTAGTAGAGGTCGCCGATCACCTCGACGCCGTAATTGAGCGCGCCGTCGCCGATGATGAAGCCGTAGCCGCCGCCGGCGAGGTAGCGCTCGTGCAGGTCTGACAGGCCGCTGACGACGAAGGCGGCGCCCGCGATGTCCTGTGGCCGCCGCCAGGGCCGCCCGTTCTGCGTCACGCCGACGCCGAGCGACCTGTCGATCTCGGTGAAGGCCCACGATTCGTTGTGCCCGTCGTTCCACGACAGCCGCAGGAACGCGCCCATCGTGTTGGTGATCTGCTGCTCGACCGACAGCGCGAAGCCGTACTTGTGACGCCCGTCGGCGCGCGTCGCCGCGACGTTGTTGCCGTAGAGCGCCGGGTTCGCGAGCACCTGTTCGTAGCTTCCCATCCGGGCGGTGTTCATGAACAGCAGCAGGCTGGACGCGCCGGGCCGCCCGCGCACCACGTAACGCGCCTCGTACTCGGCCATCAGCCCCTGGGATGTCGTGATCCGCCAGTCCATCTGGGCGAGGTTGGCGTAGTAGGGCTCGAGCGCGATGCCGCCGCGCACCGCCCACCAGTCCTTCGACAGATCGGCCAGCGCGCCCCAGGTGTAGCCGCGCGTGTCGGCCGGGTAATCGTAGGCGCCCGACGCGAACAGCGCCCAGTTGAAGAACTCCGTCGTCGCGTCGTTCGCGTAGCGGTTGCCGTCGACGATGTCGACCACCGAGAAGCGGCCGACGGTGATGGCGAGGGTGTCGCGATCGCGCGTGCCCTTCAGCTCGTTCGGACCTTCCTCGTTGATGACGCGGCCGCCGCCGATGTCGAAGGTCTGGCTGACGGCCAGCCGCGCGATGTACAGCGCCGGCGCCGGATCGCCGACGCGGTAGACGATCCCGTCGGGAAAGGCGGCCACACCGCGCGTGCTGCTGAGGCCGCGGCCGCCGCTCATCTCCGGGTTGATCAGCAGCTCGCCGCCGTGCCAGAGACGGAAGTCCGCGAACAACGTGGTCACGAACGCCGTCGCGTCCTCGGCCTCCGGGCTCAGGCTGTTCTGGCCCGAATACTTGGCCGAGAACGACGGGTGGTACTGGGTGGCCCCCGTGAACTGGTAGTGCAGGCTGTACCAGTCCGGATTCAGGTTCAGCGCCGCGTCGGCCGCCGGCGCGCTCTTGTCCTCGGACGGCAGGTCGCGGGGCCCGTGCGCGCGCGCCGGCCGCGACGCCAGCACGACCATCGCCCCCACCGATAGAAGGAGGGTGGTGCGACTCCGGCACGTCGTCGGCGTCAACGCCCGCATCTTACAGCTTTCCGGGGTGACGGGCGCGGTCAGCTGGGAGGCCCGCTCGGGCCGGCGGCGCGGCGGCGGATCCGTTCAAGCTCCGTCTCGTCGAAGTCGTAGCGCGCGCGGCAGAAGTTGCAGATCACCTCCGCCTTGCCGTCGGCGAGGATCATCGCCGACAGATCGGCGTCGCCAAGCATCGCCAGCGAGACGCCGGCGCGCACCCGCGAGCATGGGCAGAAGAACCGCGCGGGCCGGCGGTCGAGGATCCGGATCTCGCCCAGGCGGCCGCCGAACACCGCGCGCAGCAGATCTTCGCCCGTGGGCGGCAGGCCGCCGGCGACGACGCGCGCCAGCGCCCCGTCCGCGAACATGCCGCGGGCGAGCGCGACCTCGATCGCGGCCTCGCCGGGCAGCGCCTGCACCAGGATCCCGGCCGACGCGACGACGACGCCGTCGTCCCCGGCCATCGTGTCGCACGCCAGCGCGCTCTCGATCTGCTCGCTGTCCGTCAGGTAGCGCTCGACGTCCTCGTCGATCTCGCCGCCGCCGAGCGCGGTCGTGCCGCTGAAGTTCTCTTTGAGGCCGACGTCGCGGATCACGCTGACGACGCCCGACCGGCCGATCGCCGCGGCCAGCGACGGACGCGTCCCGGGCGCGCCGGGCGGGATCACGCCCGCGCCCGGATGCTTGACGTAGGCGCGCGCGGTGCCGGCGCCGTTCGCGTCGACGGTGACGCCGCCCAGCGGCCCGTCGCCCAGCACCTGCAGCGCGACGCGCTCGTCGTCCTTCGTCAGCGTCGCCAGCAGGAGGCCGGCGGTCAGCTCGGTCGTCGTGGCGGCGACGACGCGCACCGGGTGTCCCCGGAGCGCGGTGCGAACGATCTCGTCGGTCATTGGTGCGGGCCCCAGGCTAGCATTGTCACGAACGGAGGTGCG
>DATFXS010000593.1:0-2632 GCA_035315605.1 Polyangia bacterium | reverse complement strand
TCTTGTTGTTGCCCCACTTCCCGGGATCGTCGCTGGCGACCTGCAGAACGAAGTAGAGGGCCTTCTTGCGATCGCCCTTGCCGTCGAACTCGATGTCGCCGGTGATGCCGTTGGGCAGCTTCGTCTTGCGGACCGCCGTCGCCACGTCCTCGCGGCTGGGCAGCTTGCCGCCCTTCGCCGCGGCCTCGATGCCCTTGAGCGCCATGGTGGCGGCGTCGTAGGCCTCGGCCGCGTACGGCTCGGGGTTCTTGCCGAACTTCTTCTTGAACTCCTCGACGAACGCCTTCGCCCGCGGGAGCTCGGAGGCGGGGCCGGCCGCCGAGGTGTAATACATGCCGACCACGGCCTTGCCGGCGATCTTCGTGAGGTCCGACGAGTCCATGCCGTCCGGTCCGAAGAACTTGCCCTTGACGCCCTTCTCGCGGGACTGCTTGAAGAACGGCGCCGCCTGATCGTAGATGCCACCGAAGTAGATCACGTCCGGGTTCTTCGCCTTCATCGGCGTCACGATCGGATCGAAGTTCGACTTCTCTTCCGTGCCCTCGAAGCCGAGCACCTTGATGCCCTTCTTCTCGGCGTCGGCCTTGAAGAACTCGGCGACGCCCTGACCGTAAGGGGTCTTGTCGTGGATGATGTAGACCGACTTCGCCTTCATGGTCGCGGCGGCGAACTCGGAGCCGACGACGCCCTGGACGTCGTCACGCCCGCAGACCCGGTTGACGTTCGGATAGCCGCGATCCGTGACGACCGGGTTCGTGTTCGCGGGCGAGATCATCGCGAGCGAGACTTCCTTGTAGACCTCGGAGGACGGAATGGCCACGCCCGAGTTCAGGTGGCCGATGATCGCGAGGATGTCCTTGTCGGCGATGATGTTCTTCGCGTTCGCGACACCGACGTCGGGCTTGGCCTGGTCGTCGAAGGGAACGAGCTCGACCTTGAAGCCCTGCTTCTCGAGCGGGCCCTTGAACTTCTCGACAGCCAGCTGCGCGCCGAGCTTGATGCCCTCGCCGAGCGCCGCCTGACCGCCGCTGAGAGGGCTCTGCGTGGCGATCTTGATGGTGCCTTTGCCTTGCCCTGTCACCTCGGCAGCCGGCAGAAACGCCACGGCCAAGATGGCGACGAGTGCAAGAACGAGGTAGCCCCTGTGACGGATCATCGGTGCCCTCCTTGGAGTACGCGCGCCGCGGCCGACGGGGCCCCAGCCCCGCGACGGCGTGCAGCGCGCACCAGCAGAATGTAGTCACGTTCGTCACGTGATGAGTGCGGTCGGCGCGGCGACATTATAGCGATCCACGCCGGGTCAAGTCACGTTCCGCGCGGATCGCTGCGAGGAATTCGCGGGTCGCGGCAGCCGGATCGGCCGCGCCGCACACGGCGGAAATCACCGCGACGCCGTCGGCCCCGGCGCGGATCACCTGGGCGACGTTCTCGCGGGTGATGCCACCGATCCCGACGAGCGGGGCCCGGGTCTCCGGCCGGACGGCGCGAACCAGCTCCGGCCCCACCAATTCGAAGTCGGGCTTGGTCTGCGTCGGGAACATCGAGCCGACCGCGATGTAGTCGGCGCCGTCCGCCTGGGCCTGGCGGGCCTGGGCGACGCTGTGGGTGGAGCGGCCCAGCACCATGCCAGGCCGCAGGAGCGGGCGGGCTGCGCGGGGGGGCAGGTCGTCCTGGCCGAGGTGAACGCCGTCGGCGCCGACGGCGACCGCCAGATCGACGCGGTCGTTCACGATGAACGTGACGCCGGCGCGCCGGCAGCGGTCGCGCAGCCGCTCGGCGAGCGGCAGCAGGCGCCCGGTCGGCCATTCCTTCTCGCGAAGCTGAACCAGCCGGCAGCCGCCGGCGATCGTCGCGTCCAGGATCTCCTCGAGGTCGCGGCCGCGCGCGGCCGTTCGATCGAGGATGACGTAGAGCGAGGGGTCCATCAGCCCCGGCGTCGGACCAGCTCCACTTTGCTCACGTGGCCTTCCTGGAAGGCTGCATCGTCCAGCACCCGCAGATGGAACGGGATGGAAGTCTTGACACCTTCCAGCACCGTCTCGCGGAGCGCCCGGCGCATCCGGTCGATCGCCTCCTCGCGGCTGGCGCCGCGCACGATGATCTTGGCGAGCAGCGAGTCGTAGAACGGCGGTACCGCGTAGGGCGCCATCATGTGGCTGTCGACGCGGACGTTGAAGCCGCCGGGCGGCACCCACATCGTCACCCGTCCAGCGCTCGGCGCGAACGTCTCGGGGTCCTCCGCGTTGACCCGGCACTCCATCGCGTGGCCTTCGAAGCGGACGGCGTCCTGCCGGTAGCCGAGAGGCTCGCCGGATGCGATCCGGATCTGCTCGCGGATGAGGTCGATCCCGGTGATCAGCTCCGTGACCGGGTGCTCGACCTGGATCCGCGTGTTCATCTCGATGAAATAGAAGTCACCTTCTTCGTCGACCAGGAACTCGACCGTGCCGGCGCTGACGTAGTTGACGGCGGCCGCGACGGTGAGGGCCGCCTTTCGCAGGCCGTCGCGCGTGCGGTCGCTCAAGAGCGGCGCGGGGGATTCCTCGATGAGCTTCTGGTGGCGCCGCTGGATCGAGCAGTCGCGTTCGCCGAGGTGGACACGGATGCCGTTGCGATCGCCCAGCACCTGGAC
>DATFXS010000592.1:0-8820 GCA_035315605.1 Polyangia bacterium | reverse complement strand
CGAGCCGTTCCTGCCGGCGCTGCGCGCCATGGATTCGCTGGCGCGCCAGATGCGCGCGTCCCGCATCGCCCGGGGCGCGCTGGACTTCGACATCCCCGAGCCGTTCATCGAGCTGGACCACGACGATCCGCGGCTGGTGCGGGCGATCCGGCGATCGCGCCGCGACCCGGCCGAGCGGCAGGCCTACTCGATGATCGAAGAGTTCATGCTCGCCGCCAACGAGGCGGTCGCGCGCAGCTTCCACGCCCGCAACGAGGACACGGTCTGGCGCATCCACGACGCGACCGACCGCGCGCGTCTGGAGGAGTTCGCGGTGCTGGCCCAGCACTACGGCATCCCGATCGACGTCGACGCCGCCCGCACGCCCGCCGGATTGAAGGTGGTGCTGGACCGGCTGCGCGGCCATCCCGCCGAGAAGGCGCTGTCATTCCAGCTGCTGCGGTCGCTCAAGCAGGCGACCTACGACGTCGTCAACCTCGGACACTTCGGGCTGGCCTCGTCCGACTACCTTCACTTCACCTCGCCGATCCGGCGCTACCCCGATCTGATCGTCCACCGCCTGCTGAAGTCGCGCCTGGCGGGCCTCGGCAAGCCGGCGGGCGGCTTCAAGCCGCCGGCGGTCCAGCCGGTGCCGGACCGATATGCTTTGCAGAAGATGGCGGCGGAGGCGTCGTTCTCCGAGCGTTCGGCGATGGAGGTCGAACGCGAGGTCGTCGATCTCTATCGGGCCTTCTTCCTGCGCGACCGCATCGGCGACGTGTTCGAAGGCGTCATCTCGGGCGTGACCGGCTTCGGCGTGTTCGTCGTGGTCGACGACCCGTTCGTGGAGGGGCTGGTCCGGGTCGAGGCGCTGTCCGACGACTTCTACGTCTTCGACGAGGCGAGCTGCCGGCTGGTCGGGCGGCGGTCGGGCCGGACGTTCGCGCTGGGTGACAGCGTCCGCGTCGAGGTGCAGTCGGTCAGCGTCGTGCGCCGCAAGGTCGACTTCGCGCTCGCCGGGCACAAGCCGCGCCACCACGACAGCCACGGCGACCGGTACGGCCGCAAGGGCGACCGGCACGGGCGGCGGGACAAGCCGGGCCGGCACGACAAGCGGCGCGCTAAGCTTGCCGGCGGCGGAAAACACGACCGCGACCGCCGCGGAAGCAACCGCGGGCGCGGGCGGCCGAAGAAACGACGATAGGCACGGCGATGACGACCATTCGCGAGAAGCTGGAGGACGACGAAGAGCGTGTCCTCTCGCCGTTCGCCCAGCGCAGCCGCGCCAGCAAGGGGCGGGCCCGGCCGGAGCCGCCCGATCCGGTGCGCCCGATCTTCCAGCACGATCGCGATCGCATCATCCATTCGAAGGCGTTCCGCCGGCTGGCGGGGAAGACGCAGGTTTTTCTCGCGCCCGAGGGCGATCACTACCGCACCCGCATCACCCACACGCTGGAGGTGGCGCAGATCGCGCGCACGGTCACGCGCGCGCTCGGCCTCAACGAGTCGCTGACCGAGGCGATCGTGATGGGCCACGACCTCGGTCACACGCCGTTCGGGCACGCCGGCGAGAAGGTGCTGGCCAAGCTGATGCCCGACGGGTTTCACCACGTCAAGCAGTCGCTGCGCGTGGTCGAACGGCTGGAACGCGAAGGGCAGGGGCTGAACCTGTCCGTCGAGGTGCGGGACGGGATCCTCAAGCACTCGAAGGGCAAGGGGCACATCATCTCCGACAACCCGAACCTGATGGCGATGACGCTGGAGGGGCAGATCGTCCGCATCAGCGACATCGTCGCGTACGTCAATCACGACCTCGACGACGCGGTCCGCGGCCGGGTCGTCGATCCGAAGAGCGTGCCGCGGTCGATCCTGGACATCCTCGGCGACACGCACGGCGAGCGGATCGCGCGGATGGTCGACGACATGGTGACGGCGTCGCGGCTGGAAGAGAAGCGGCAGATCCGGATGACCGACGAGGTGCTGGACGCGCTGATCGCCCTGCGCGACTTCCTCTACGACACCGTCTACGAGCGGCCCGAGATCCGCGGCGAGTTCGAGAAGGCGCAGCGGATCATCAGCGAGCTGTGGGGCTACTTCCACGCGCACGCCGACGAATTCCGCGCCAAGCACTGGCCCAAGGGAATTCCCGAATCCGACGGGCTGTCGCGGGCGGTCGCGGACTTCATCACCGGCATGACCGATCGCTACGCCCTGCGCGTCTACGAGGAGTATTTCCTGCCTCGCCGCTGGCCCGTCTACTGACGTTCCATGGACGTCGCCGCACCGTCGGTGACTGACGTGTGGCGACACCTACACGCGTTTACGAAAGATGTACCTCGACGAAACGTCCAGTTAACCGACGAGGACTTAGTGTGATCTCGTTCGCTCTCGTCTGTTACCCGGACCTCAAAACATGCGGTTGCTCCCTTCCGGATTACGAACGTTAGTCGTCACGCTGGATCCGAAACGCAACGAGCAGCAGAAGGATGCGCCGGCGGTGATGCTGCGCGCCCTCGGGCACGCCGTCGAGGTGGTCGGTTACGATCTCGCCGAGCTGAAAGGCGCCGTCGACGTCGCGCTGGTGGAGGCGGGCGAGCATCTCGAGATCGGCCGCCACGCGATCCGTCGGCTGCGCCAGCGACCCGATCTGGTCGCCACCCGCATCCTCCTCTGCCTGGAGGTCGGGCGCGTCTCCGGCCTGGATCCCGAGATGGGCGCCGACGACTTCATCCTGATGCCGGTCAGTCAGGACGAGCTGGCGGCCCGACTGCGCCAGCTGCACGCGCGCGACAAGCGCCCCGGCTCCCCGCTACAGGTCCGTTACGGCGAGGTGGTGCTGGACTGCGAGATGCGCCAGGCGTATCTGCGCGGCGAGACGCTGGGCCTGACGCCCTACGAATTCCAGCTGCTCCGCTTCCTGGCCGACCGGGTCGGGCGGGTGTTCACGCGCCAGGAGCTCCTGTCCCGGGTCTGGGGCTACCGCCACGTCGGCCGCGTCCGCACCGTCGACACCCACGTGCTGAACCTGCGCGCCAAGCTCGGCACGCTCGGCGATCGGCTGCAGTCGGTGCGTGGCATGGGCTACAAGCTGCAGCGCGCGGACGCGGCGAACGACGGCAACGCCGCCGCCTGACCGCCCGGTCAGTCCGCCTGGTTCAGTTGATCGAGACCGCCGGTCGCCCGCAGGACCAGAAACAGGATCACCACCACCGAGACCAGCGTGCCGACGCTGATCCCGAAGACCAGCCAGTTCGACTGGCGCTCTCCGCCGGCGGCGCGGTGGCTGGTGAAGGCATTGCCCTGCAAGGAGTCGGCAAGCTTGTAGAAAACCAGGGCGACCACGATGCTCAACGGCGAGCTCGGAATTCCGTCGGGCAGAACGAACCCGATGGCGAACACGCCCAGCGTCGCAAGGACGCCGAAAAGCACCGCCCGGTTCGCGTCGCCGGGGCGGGCCATCGCCCGGTAGTTGCTTTGCAGCAGGATGATACCGGCCAGCAGCGAGCCGACCAGGGTCGCCGCCAGCATCTGCTTCGAGCTGAACATCGGATGCGGGAACGCCGTCCCGTCCGGGCCGGGCTGCGGATTCTCCGGGCTCGTCGCCGGCGGGGCGTACGGATTGATGGTCGGTTGATCTGCCACGGCCCCAGCGTAACACGCGGCCGCGCCGCGACCGCGGCTCTGGCTCCGCTCACTTCTTCGTCGCGGGCCGCGGCCGTCGTGTTCCCATCCCGTGCTCAAACACCCCTCCGCGGCACACCGCGGATCTACTAGGCACACGTCCGTGGCCGCTCCGGGAACTGCGCGCGGGACGGGAACACAACGTCCACGGCTCCTTCGACTAGGACGCTTCACTTCGCCCGAAAGCTGCCCCTTTCAAGGCGTAGCGAAACGTCGGGTTGAGAAGGACGTGGGCTGTGTGTGCCCCTCCGCGCGCAGTTCCGCAGCGGTCTGTTGAGCCTGCCGAGGAGATCTGGAACCGACCCGCGAGGACTGTTTGAGCACGGAGGGGCACACACAGACCGCGGCCCCTCAACCCGTAGCGAGCGAAGCCCGACGGCCGCGGCCCCCGGCGAAGAAAGCGAACGGAGCTCGCGATCGGGATCAGCGCGAAGCGGTTGGGGGGACGCGGCGGCGGATCAGGCGGGCGCGGCGCAGGCGGAAGAACATCTTCGACACGTCGAAGGAGCCCATCCGCAGCTTGCGGACGACGTCGCGCACGGACTGGCGGCCGTCGATCTGCTCCAGCACGGCCAGCTCGTCGCGCGTGAAGGTGCCGCGCGGCGTGTTTGCGATCTTGTGGTCGTTGCGGACGAAGACCTCGTCGAAGTCGGAGATCTCGCGCTCGATGATCCGCCATTCATCGACCCGCCGAAAACCTTCCAGCAGCATGCGGTCGACGTTGATCTGCAGGGCGGCGTCGCGCGCGAGCAGCGACAGCTCCTCGGTGCGGCGGAACTGGAAGAACCCGGCCCGCCAGCGCAGCGCCTCGTAGGCGAGCTCGCTCGTCTGCCGCACCATCGCGCGCATCAGCGCCTCGCGCGTCAGCAGCCCGCGCGCGATCAGATCGGCGCCGAACAGCGGCACCGCCACGGTCGAACGCGCCCGCTCCGCCAGCACGTGGTCCAGCTTCTCGGGCGCCAGGTCGCCGTCGTCGACGATGAAGCGACCCAGCAGGAATTCGTCGGCGACGCCGACGGCGGCCGCGAAATCGACGCGCCCGCCGCGGAAAAAAAGCTCGATGCGGGCGCTGGTCTCGGTGTTGACGACGCGCAGGATGCCGCTCTGCCCCTGCTCGCCGAGCAGCTCGAGGATCTCGCTCATCGAGATGGCGTCCAGCGCGCCCGCCAGCGCCTGCCCGGCAGCGGCGAACGCGCGCGCCTCCGCGAACGTCGCGTCGGCGGATCGCGACAGCGCCTCGTCGACCGCGGCGCGCACGCTCGCCGAGGCGCGCGTCTCCGCGTCGGAGACCGTGTGTCGTCCCGACTCGGTCACCGACGTGCGTTTGCCGACGACATGTGAGACCACGGCCTGCAGCGCCTCGGGCGCGAACGGTTTGGCGATGAAATCGACGACGTTGGAGGCCCGCGCGAAGCGCGCTTCCAGGTCGTCACCCTGGCCGCGCGCGGCCATCACGACCACCGGAACCTGCTTGAGCCCGGCGTCGTTCGCCAGCCGCCGGCAGATCTCCGCGGCATCGTGGTTGGGAATCAGCCCGTCGAGGAGGATGAGGTCGGGAACGGTGCGCGCTTCGCGCACCATGGCCAGGCCGGCCTCCTCGTCGGGCGCGGCGAAAACTCTGTAGCCCGCCTTGGAGAGCGCGAGCTCGATGACCTTCAGAACCGTCGGACTATCGTCGATTACGAGTAAGTGCCCCGCCGGCATGACGTGCGCCCCATGGTGCCCGAAAGTCGATGCGTGGGCGAGCGTTTGCCAAGATCGACCGCAAGATCCAACGAATGAACAACTGGATGAGGTTCCGAAGGGTTCTGAAGTTAGCGCCGGAGATTCAACCTGATAAGATCCCCCACGCAGAAGCAGGAAGATGAAGCCTTTCGGGCCGCGCCCCGTCTGGGCCCGGCCCCGAACGGCCTGGCGGCGAAGCGGCAGCGAGACATGAACGAGTTCCCGCGCCGGTTCGGACCGTACGTACTGCTAAAACCTCTTGCCCGCGGCGGCATGGGGGCGCTTTACCTCGCGCTCTCGGGCCCGCAGGAGAGCGCGAAGCTCTGTGTCATCAAGACGGTGCTGCCGCACCTGGCAGACAAGGAATACCTGCAGCGCTTCCGCGACGAGGCCAAGGTCGTCGTCCGGCTGTCGCACGGAAACCTGGTGCCCGTGTTCGATTCGGGCCAGGTCGCCGGCGAGATCTACCTGGCGATGGACTTCGTCGAGGGCAAGGATCTGCGCGCCACCTGGAACCGCTGCGCGAAGAAGGGGATCGCGTTTCCCGTCGACGTCGCCGCGCACATCGTCAAGGAGCTCGCGCGCGGGCTGCACTACGCGCACAACTTCGGCGACATCAAGCTGGTGCATCGCGACGTCTCGCCGCCCAACGTGCTGCTGTCGTACAGCGGCGAGGTCAGGCTGACGGACTTCGGGCTGGCGTCGTCGACGCTGAAGCTGGAGAAGACGGCGCCCGGGATCATTTACGGCAAGGTCAGCTACATGTCGCCCGAGCAGGCGCGCGGCGAAAAGCTGGACGGGCGCACCGATCTCTACGCGTCGGGGATCATCCTGTGGGAGCTGCTGACGGGACGGCAGCTGTTCCCGTCCAACAAGCCGGCGGGCGCGCCCAAGGACGGCCACACCTCGGAAGAGATCCTGCGCCGCGTTCGCAATCCCGACCTCGTGCCGCCGTCGCGCCGCGCCCAGCGCGTCCCGCCCGAGCTGGATCGCATCGCGCTCAAGGCGCTGGCGCCCGATCTCAAGGATCGGTACGCGCTCTGCGAAGATCTGCGCCACGACCTGGCGACGTTTCTGGCGCAGACCTATCCGGCGACGGACACGGCGCGGCTGGCGACCTTCCTCCACGAGCTGTACCAGGAGGACATCGAAGCGGAGCGCGTCGAGCGCGAACAGCTGATCGTCAAGGCGCGCGAGTGGTACTCGACCAGGCACGCCGTCATGCCGGCGCCCGCGCCCCCGCCCGCAGCGCCAGCGGCGGCGACACCCGCAGCGGCAGGCACCGCGCGCCCGCCCGCGCCGCCTCGCCTCCCGAACCCGGCGCCGGCGGTCACGCCCGCGACGCCGGCGATGCCGGCGAAGGCAAAGTCCGCGATCGAAGAAGTGCGTGAACGCGGCCGGGCGTTCACTGGCTACGGCCTGGACGAGCAGGCGCGCGAGCGGCGGATGACGGTCCGCGAGCCGACCGGCAAGCTGAGCGAGTCGGGCATCTCCCTGACCGACTCGCAGAACAGCGGCCGCTCGACGGCGGTGCTGGGGACGGTCATCGGCGGCCGCTACTACGTTCGCAAGCTGTGCGGCGAGGGCGGCATGGGCCGCGTCTACGAAGCGGAGCACATCGACATCGGCAAGCGCGTCGCGCTGAAGATCCTCCACCCCGCCTACAGCGGGACGCCCGATCTCATCGAACGTCTGCGACGGGAAGCGCGGGCGGCCTCGAAGATCGCACACCCCAACGTCGTCGACGTGACCGACTCGGGCACGACCGCCGACGGCGCGTTCTTCTTCGTCATGGAGTACCTCGAGGGGATCGAGCTCGGCGAGCTCATCTACCGCGAGAAGCGCCTGGACATCCGGCGCACGCTGATGATCGGGACGCAGATCTGCCGCGCGCTGCAGGCCGCCCACGACGTCAACGTCATCCACCGCGATCTCAAGCCCGAGAACGTTCTGATCCTCAAGCGCGACGGACAGCCGAACTTCGTCAAGGTGCTGGACTTCGGCATCGCGAAGAGCGGCACCGAGGCGGACCTGAAGGAGAGTCAGGGCGGCCAGCGACGGCTGACGCATCCCGGGATGACCATGGGGACGCCGGAGTACATGGCGCCCGAGCAGGCGGCCGGCAAGCCCGCCGATCCGCGGTCGGACGTCTACGCCGTCGGCGGCCTGCTGTACGAGATGTTGTCGGGAAATCCGCCCTACGAGGGGGCGAATTTCATGGAGATCCTGCACAAGAAGGCGAACAGCATGCCGGCGCCGCTATCGACGGTGCGGCAGGACGTGCCCGCGCAGCTCGAAGCGGTGATCATGCGCGCGATGGCGAAGGATCCGGATCAGCGCCCGCCGTCGATGGAGGCGCTCGAGAAGGAGCTGCAGAACGTCGCGATGTTGATGTTCTCGAATTTCAGCAGCACGCCGCTGGCCGAGCCCGATCCGTCGCCGCCGGCGGGCATGCTGGCGGCCCTGCCGGGCGTCGCCGCGGCGAAGGGCGGACTGGCGCGCGTCGCCTCCTGGGATCGGAAGACGATGGCGGTCGTCGTGGCCGGGGCCGCGGTCGGCCTGGCGCTGGTGTCCATCTGGGTCGGCCGCGCGAGCCGCGGCGACGTCGTCGTCAAGGTCCCGGCCGTCACCGCGCCGCCGGTCGTCGCTGCACCTCCGGTCGTCGCTCCACCGGCGCCGCCCCCGCCGCCGGCGCCACCGCCCGTGGCCGCCAAGACCGCCGACACCGATACGACGGACGACGACGCGACGGACACGGAGGACGACAAGGGGACCGAGGCGAAACCCGAGGGCGACACGGACACGACCGCGAAGAGCAAGGCGGCGTCACACGCCCCGTCGGCCGGCAACGGCGCCGAGAACAAGCGGTTGCTCGCGGAGGGCGAGCGGATGTTGCGCGCGGAGCGCTTCGCCGAGGCGCGCGGGATCTTCGAGAAGCTGACGAAGTCGAAGCGCGAGCGCGGCCAGGCGCTGGTGGGACTGGCGGAGATCTCGTTCCAGGAGAAGAAGTACTGGGACGCCGCGCGCACCGCCGAGAAGGCAGCCGGGAGCGGCGGCGGCGTGAAGGCGCGCGTGCTGCTGGGCGACGCCCACTTCCGGCTCGCGCGCTACAAGGAGGCCGCCAAGGCCTACGAGGAAGCTCTGAAGCTAGACCCCGGGAACGCCAGCGCCAAGAGCGGCCTTCAGCTCGCAAACAAGCGGATGTGACCCGCCCTCACGGTTCGGGGATCACGATGCACGCGCCGCTGCCGTTGCACGGGTAGACCGACGGCGGCGGGCCGCTCGCGTCGCGCTTCCTCTGGACCGCTGGCGGCACCTGGGTCTGTTTGCGGACGGCGCTGATCGAGCTGTCGTCCTCGTCGACGCAAGAGACGGCCGCGTGCTGGACCTCCCGCGTGCGCTGCGCCAGGTAGGCGAGCCGCTCGCGCGCGTGGG
>DATFXS010000591.1:0-4777 GCA_035315605.1 Polyangia bacterium | reverse complement strand
CCGCCGCGGATCGCGCCGCTCGACGGCGGCGACAGGCGGTGCGTCAGATCACGGCGCTGGTGGGAGAACATGCGCGCGCGGCCGCACACGCCGCGATCGGCGGCGACGGCGCGCCCGGACCGCTGGCGTCGACGGTCGACGAGGTCGTGACGCGGAAACTCGATCCCTGGAGCGCGGCCGAGGCACTAACAACCAGCAAGAGGTGAAGTGATACTATGGGATCATGCGGAGAGTAAGCATCGCCTCCCTGATGGCCCTCGGCACCGTCGCCGGATGCGGCTGGCTGATCAGCTCGGACGTGACCGAGACTGACTTCGCGCTGCCGATGAAGTCGTTCAGCCTCGACGCGTCGATGTTCAACGTCCCGACGGGCCTCATGCAGGACGTGCCGTGCGGTTCGGGCCAGATCGTCACCGACTGCTGCGCGCCGCCTCCGCCCCTGCCTGCGCCCGACTGCACGGCCAACATGATCAGCTGCGACCAAAACGACAGCGGCATGATGGTCTGCATGGCGCAGATGGCGGTGTCGCAGTCGGCGCCGATCAATCTCGGTCAGGAAGTTCCGGCTCTCAACAGCGTCACCGGCGTCCTCAACATCAAGATCAAGAAGATCAGCTACAAGGTCGACGCCAACACGCTCACCGTGAACCTTCCGGACATCATTCTCTACGTCGCGCCGCAGGGCGTGACGGATCCCAACGACCCGAACGCGCAGAAGTTCGGGACGCTGCCCGCGATCGCGTCGATGACGACGCCGTCCGGTGACGTGGTGCTCGAGCCGAACGCGGCCCAGGTCCTCAACAACTACACGAAGAACATCCAGGCGGGATTCACGATCATCGCGGGGACGACGCTGAAGGTGTCGCACGCGCCCGCCGGCCGGATCGACATGACGATCAGCGGGACGCTCGCCGCGTCGCTCTGACGGCGGCGGCGATCACTCCGGCGCCGGGACCGCGGGCCGGAGGAAGACGCGGTTCTTCAGCCGCGCGGCCAGGCGAAGGCACGGTGCCTCGACCGAGACGTGCAGAAGGTAAGCGGCAACGATGATCGCCAGGTAGACGCACCCGAGCATCACGAAGGGAACGACGCCCGACGTGAGGGACACGCGGGTCCTGGCCGCGAGCGCGAGCATCGCGACCGGCACGTGGAGAAGGTAGATGCGGTACGAGAGCCGGCCAAAGAACTGCCAGACCGGCCCCGCCAGCCAGACGGACAACTTTCCGCGGCGCAGAGCCAGATAGATCACGCCCGTCGCGAGCAGCGCCGAGAGCTTGAACGAGTCCGGGCTCCAGATGAGCGACGCGATCATGCAGGTCACGCAGAAGGCGAGCGGCGCCAGCCGGACCCGCCCCAGCATGTGCCAGCAGAGCAGCACGCCGGCGAGGAACATGTACCAGAACCGGATGAACCAGGTCCCGGGCCAGTCCTCGGCGGGCAGTGTGCGGGACAGGGCGACCGACACGACGAAGCCGACGACGACCAGCGCGGTGCGGACGGCGTTGAGGCGCCCGGGCGGGGCCAGCCACTCCGAGACGACCAGCAGCGCGGCGAAGACGATGTAGAGCTGGAACTCGATGCACAACGTCCAGAACACGACGTTCATCTGGCCGAAGCCGAGGATGTCCTGCAGGTAGAACATGTGCGCGAGCAGGTTGGGCGCCGTCGGGACCCACACCTCCCGATGAGTGACGAGCGACTGCACCGCGCCCACGGTCCACCTCGCGAGGATCGCGACCCAGTAGGGCGGGTCGAGACGGATCGCGCGCCGCAGGATGAAGGTCTTGAGGCTGAACGAACCCTTGGTCGCGTCTCGCAGCGAGTAGGCGATCACGAATCCACTGATGACGAAGAACAGCTGGACACCGCGGCCGCCGTACTCCGCGATCCCGGCCATGGCCTTCGAGGCGGCGTTCGTCGGCGGGTAGAACAGGCCCCGCGCGTGCGGCAGAACGACGGCCAGGGCGGCGATTCCGCGCAAGCCGTCGATGAAGCTGAACCGGGCCGGCGCGGACACGCGGGCAGGATAGGGGGCGCCACCGATGGGCGCAAGGTTGTGCGACGCGCGCCTGTCAGGCGGTCGCGCGCGCGTTCGGGGCCGGGCTCGACGAGCCGGCTTCGCTCTCCGCGGCCACCGGCCCCGTCGTGGTCACCGGCGCGGCCGTCGGGGTCGCCGCCTCGGTCTCCGTCGTGATCGGCGCGCGCTTGGCGCCGGCGCGCGGTGCAGCCGTGCGGCCTTCGTTCACCCGTTCCTTCAGCTCCTTGCCGACCTTGAAGAACGGAAGGCGCTTGGGCCGGACCTCGACGGCGCTGCCCGTGCGCGGGTTGCGGCCGTCGTATCCGCGATAGTTCCGGAGCTCGAAGCTACCGAAGCCCCGGATCTCGATCCGCTCGCCGCGCTTCAGCGCTGCTTCCAGCGCATCGAAAATGACGTGCACGAGAAGCTCTGCGCGCCCCTTCGGCAGCTTCTGCGTCTCGCACAATACGTCGATGAGATCGGACTTCGTCATCGTCGTCCCTCAAGTCCAGTGTTGCGGCCCGGCTCCGCCCGCCGACGCCGCACCTTGAACAGCGCACAACGGTAACTCCACGGCTCGGGCGGTGCAATGCAAAATGCATCGCAAGGCCAGAACGGATCACGCGGGGTGATATTCCCCGAATATGTTGCGCAACACGTCGGCGATTTCGCCGAGCGTGGCACGCGTCTTGACGGCCGCGATGATCGGGGGCATCAGGTTGTCGGCGCCGCGCGCGGCCTGCGCCAGCGCGTCCAGCGCGGCGCGTGTTTTGCTTCCGTCCCGTTTCGCCCGTATTTCCTGAACGCGTCCGATTTGCGCAGCTTCGAAGGCGGGATCGAGCTTGTGCAGCGGCGGCGGGCCCACGTGGGAATCCGGCGCGTCGGCGTAGCGGTTGACGCCGACGACGACGCGCCCGCCGCTCTCGACGGCACGTTGATGTTCGACGGCCCGGCGTTCGATCTCGCGCTGCGGGAATCCAGCCTCGATCGCCGCCAACATGCCACCCATGCGGTCGATGTCGGCGATCAGCGCCGCCGCGCGCGTCTCGATCTCCGACGTCAACGTCTCGACGGCGTACGCGCCACCGACGGGATCGACGACGTTGGCGACGCCGGTCTCGTCGGCGAGGATCTGCTGCGTGCGCAGGGCCAGCCGCGCCGAAGCCTCCGTCGGCAGGGCCAGCGCCTCGTCGTAACCGTTGGTGTGCAGCGACTGGGCGCCGCCCAGCACCGCCGCCAGCGCCTCGATCGCCGTACGGACGACGTTGTTGAGCGGCTGCTCCGCGGTCAGCGTCGACCCCGCTGTCTGCGCGTGGAAGCGCAGCATCTGGGCGCGCGGATCCTTCGCGCCGAAGCGATCGCGCATGATGCGGGCCCACAGTCGCCGGGCGGCCCGGAACTTGGCGATCTCTTCCAGCAGGTTCGCGTGCGCGTTGAAGAAGAACGACAGCCGGGGAGCGAAGGCGTCGACGGCCAACCCGGCGGCCCGAGCGGCGTCGACGTAGGCGATGCCGTCCGCCAGTGTGAACGCCACCTCCTGGACGGCGTCACTGCCGGCCTCGCGGATGTGATAGCCGCTTATGCTGATCGTGTTCCAGCGCGGCACCTCCGCCTGGCAGAAGGCGAACGTGTCGGCGGCCAGGCGCAGCGACGGCGCGGGCGGGTAGATGTACGTGCCGCGCGCGATGTACTCCTTGAGGATGTCGTTCTGGATCGTGCCGCCGAGCGCGCTCCGCGGAATGCCCCGCTCGTCGGCCACGGCCACCGTCAGCGCGAGCAGCGTGGCGGCCGTCGCGTTGATGGTCATCGACACGGACACGTCGGCCAGCGGGATTCCGTCCAGCAGGACGTGCATGTCCTCGATCGACGAGATCGCGACGCCGGTGCGGCCGACCTCGCCGCGCGCGAGCGGGTGGTCGGAATCGCGGCCCATCTGGGTGGGCAGATCGAACGCGACCGACAGGCCCGTCTGGCCCGACGCCAGCAGGAACTTGTAGCGGCGGTTCGACTCCGCCGCGTTGCCGAAGCCGGCGTACTGCCGCATCGTCCAGCGCTTGCCCCGGTACATCGTGGCGTGCACGCCGCGCGTGAACGGGAACGCGCCCGGCGCGCCCAGATCGCGCGCTGGATCGAAGGGCGGCGTCAGCGCGGCCAGGTCGTCGGCGTCGTAGACCGGCTCCAGCGGGATGCCGGAGGGGGTCTCGAATTTCTCGTCAGCCAACGGCGATCTCGGGGACGTCGCCGCGCACGATCAGCTTTGGCTCCGTCTTGGCCTGGATCTCCTCGACGGAGACGCCCGGCGCCCGCTCGCGCAGCTCGAGGCCCGCGGGCGTCACGTCGATCACCGCGAGGTCGGTGATGATCCGGTGCACCGCGCCCACCGCCGTCAGCGGCAGCGTGCAGCGCTTGAGGATCTTCTTCTCATCGCCCTTCGCCACGTGCTCCATCATGACGATCACGCGCTTGGCCGCGGCGACCAGGTCCATCGCGCCGCCCATCCCCTTGATCATCTTGCCGGGGATCATCCAGTTGGCGAGATCGCCGGTCTCCGCCACCTGCATCGCGCCCAGGATCGCGCAGTCGATGTGGCCGCCCCGGATCATCCCGAACGACTCGGCCGACGAGAAGTAGGCGCTGCCCGGCACCTCGGTGATGGTCTGCTTGCCGGCGTTGATGAGGTCGGCGTCCTCCTCGCCCTCGAGAGGGAAGGGCCCGATCCCGAGCATGCCGTTCTCCGACTGCAGAATGATGTGCGTTCCG
>DATFXS010000590.1:0-5919 GCA_035315605.1 Polyangia bacterium | reverse complement strand
GCGGCAGTGGCGCGGCCGGCCGCGGTGGCGCGGGCGGCAGCGCGGCCGGCACCGGCGGCAGCGGGACTGGCACCGGCGGCAGCTCCAGCGGCCCCGTCTACAACCCCAGCTTCAAGGAGTTCTACGGCGACGACTGCACGGTCGCCACGCCCAAGGACGTGAGCATCAGCGGCCAGTTGCCGAATCTGTTCACCAACATCGACGGCACGACGATGGCCAAGAAATCGGACTGGAAGTGTCGCCGCGCCGAGCTCAAGGCGATCGTCGAGAAGTACATCCACGGCCCCAAGCCGGGCCGACCGACGACGGTGACCGGGTCGGTCAGCAGCACCGCCATCAAGGTGCACGTCGACAACAACGGCAAGAGCATCGACTTCAGCGTCTCGGTCAGCATACCCGCCGGCAAGACCGGGCCGGTTCCGATCATCATCGGCCTCGGTGGGTCGAGCCTGGATCCCTCCATCGTTTCGGCCGAGGGCGTCGCCACCGGCAACTACGACCACCAGGCGATGTCGAGCGAGACCAGCCGGACCGGTCTCTTCTCGACGATCTACGGCACCAGCACCGGCGCCAGCGCGCAGGTCGGCTGGGCCTGGGGCATCAGCCGGGTCATCGACGTGCTGGTCGACGAGAAAGCCGCGGGACGGAACAACATCATCGATCCCACCGCGGTCGGCGTGACCGGCTGTTCGCGCAACGGCAAGGGCGCGTTCACGGTCGGCGCGTTCGACGAGCGGATCGCGCTCGGCATCCCGCAGGAATCGGGCACCGGCGGCGTGTCAGCGTTCCGCATCGTCAACACAGGAGTCAAGGGACCGAACGGCAATCCCGGCCAGTCGCTCGCCTCCGCCTGGAGCGAGGCGCAGGGGTGGTTCGGAACCGTCTTTCAGACGTACACGAGCGGGAGCAAGGTCGACACCTCGCCAGGCGACACCAGCTCCCTGGCCGCCATGTACGCGCCGCGCGGGTTGCTGGTCCTCGACAACTCGCGCATCGGCGAGCTGTGCGCGACCTGCCAGCACGGCGCGACCGCGGCGGCCCAGGTCGTGTACAAGGCGCTCGGCATACCAGCGAACGTCGGCTACAACGGCGGCAATCCGTCGGATCCCCAGAATCACTGCACGTTCTACACGGCGACGCAGGGACCGCCGCTGCAACGGGCGATTCGGGCGCACCTGACCAAGACCATGCCGCCCGACGGACGGATGGAGCCGCAGCCGGCCGGCACCGCCGATCTGACGAAGTGGGTTCCGTGGAGCACGACGGCGCCGACCCTGACCGACGACGTCAGCTGGGCGTCGCCGCCGCTAACCAGCAAGTAAGACCAACAAGGAGGCGAGCCCGCGCTGCTCAGTCGGCGCCGCCGTCGCGCGCGCCGGGCGCGAACAGCGCTCCTGCGGCGAGCTGACCGATCTCGGCGGCGGAGAGCGCACGGGCGTACAGCATCAGCTCGTCGATGCGGCCGGGGAACAGCTCGGTCGGGACGCCGCTCGCGTCGTTGCCGTTGCCGCCCAGGATGATCGGCGTCGTGTCAGCGGCGAAGGTGCCGGTCAGCGCCTTGTTCGCCGCCTCGACGCCGTTGACGTAGAGATGCACCATGGCGCCGTCGTAGACGCCCGCCAGGTGCGTCCACGTTCCCATCGGGGCGGGATCGGCCGCCTGAATCATCGCGAAGTCGGTGGCCGTCGTGACGAACAGGGTCGGCTGCCCGCCCATCACCAGAGAGATGTGATAGTGCTGGTCGATGCTGGTCCCGGTCTGGCGGGACAGCGCGGTCCCGAACAGGTCCGAAGCGGCGATCGTCCCCTCGAGATCGACCCAGGCGCTGAGGGTGAGGCGGTCCGAGATCGCGTCGATGGACGCAGACGGCGCGACCTGGACCCAGCCGGTGTGCGCGATCTGCAGCGCGCCCAGCGAGCGACCGGAGACCCAGGCGGTGCCGGTGTCGAGGTTGTGCAGCACGCCCTGGTTCCCGCGTCCGGATGAATCGAAGGCCACCGTGCTACCGGTGCCGTCGTCGAGCTTCCAGTAGCCGACCAGATTGTCGAGCAGCCCGGTCGGCGTGCATCCGGCCTGGTTTGCGTCGGGCGTCGCGCAGGCATCGGGCGTGCGATTGTGGCCCGCGTCCAGCGTCTGCGTGCACGCGGCGGCGACAACGGCCAGCGTCGGAATGCCGGCCCATCGTCGGAAGGCGACCGCCGGTGAGAGGACGCGTGTCACGCCGTCAATGATACTGTGGCTCCGCCGGTCGCGATCGAGGACAATGGCCCGCCATGCTGCCTTCCGGCTCGATCCTCGGCCAGCGCTACCGGCTGGACCGGCAGATCGGCTCGGGGAGCATGGGCGTCGTGTACGCGGCGCGCGATCTCCAGCATGACCGGCCGATCGCGCTCAAGATCATCAGCCGCATCCACACCGACGATCCCACCATGGTGGCGCGGTTCCAGCGCGAGGGGCGGATCGTCTCCGAGCTGCACCACCCCAACATCGTCCAGGTCTTCGAGGTCGGACAGATCGACGGCGACTGGGTCATGGCGATGGAGCTGCTCGAGGGGACGAACCTCGCGGACGACATCACGGCAATGACGGCCTACACGCCCGAGCGGGCGGTGCCGGTGCTGCGCAGCGTCCTCGACGCGCTGGAGATCGCGCACGCGCACCAGATCGTGCACCGGGACATCAAGCCGCAGAACATCTTCCTCGCGCGCGCGGGTGCCGGCGCGGGCGCGGCCGGGGTGAAGGTGCTGGACTTCGGCGTCGCCAAGGTCGTCGGCCTCAGCGCCGAGGAGCAGCTGACGCGTTCGGGGACGATCATCGGCACGCCGGAATTCATGTCTCCCGAGCAGGCGACCGGCCGGGGCGCCGATCACCGCAGCGATCTGTACGCGGTGGCTTGTGTCGGCTACGCGATGCTGTGCGGGCGGCCGCCATTTCTCGACAACTGGCCGCTGCGCATCGTCATGAAGCAGGCGTTCGAGCCGCCGGCCCCGCCGTCGCGGCTGCGCGCCGACCTCGCGCGCGCACCGGAGATCGATCGCTTCATGGCCCGTGCGCTGGAGAAGAAGCCGGAGGACCGCTACCAGTCCGCGACCGAGATGCGGGCGGCGCTGGACGGATTGGCCGGCGCGCGGGCCTGAGACCGGCGGGTCTGGCCGGCGTCAGCGTTCGAACGCGATCGACAAGCCGAGCGTTCCCCGCCCGACCAGCGGCGCCACCGTGGCCGGCGGGCGCTCGTCCGCGGGGACGACGCGCGGCTGGTTCAGGATGACCAGCGCGACACCGCTCGCGATCACCGCGCCCCCGACGGCGAACAGCGAGACCGCGATGACGTTCTCGGTGCGCGCGCGATCGTGGGCATCCAGCGCGGCCCGCTGAATCATTCCGGGCGGGCAACCCGAAGGGCACGAGCTCTGGACCCCGGCGTCATAGGCGTCGAGGTTGCTTTTCACGTCGAGCAGCAACGGCACGCCCGCGAGCGCCAGCAGCGCGCCGCCGCCGACCACCGCCCACGGCCGCCAGGTCGGCCAGCGACGGACCGTCCGCGTCGGCAGGCTGCCGATCTCCTGCAGCGCCAGCGTCTCGACCGACGGCTTGCCCGGCAGCAGGCTGAGCGATCGGGTCTCGGTCAGGTAACCGGTCTTGCGCGCCACCAGCTGATGCGAGCCCGGCAAGAGCCAGCGCTCGGATTCTCCCGGCGCCACGAACAGCGTTTCCCCGTCCAGCGCGACGTCGGCGCCCGACTCCGCGCAGGAGACCTTCAGCTGGGCGAGCTGGCCGCGCAGCAGCTTGCGGTACGTCAGCGCCTGCTGGTACGTCTCCGGATTGAACGGCGCCTCGCCGAAGCGCAGCGCCAGCTCGAGGTTGGCGTTCGCGGTCAGCGGCTGATCCAAATTGATGAGCGCGACCGCGGCGTTGTAGCGAATCGCCGGGTGATCCCAGACCTTGAGCGCCTCGCGGTACTTCGCGAGCGCGGCCGCGTGTTCGGAGTTTTCGAACAGCTTGTTCCCCTCTTCGAACAGCCCCAGCGCTTGCTTCTGCGCCTCCTCGGGGATGCCGGCGGCCCACGGCCGATCGGTACGGTCGGGTCGGTCGGCCTCGCCGGCGCGGTCGGGGGCAGGCGCGATGGTCGCCGGCTCCGCCCGGGCGACCGAGGTCGCCGCCAGGCTGACCGCCAGCGTCAGCGCCAGGCCGAAGAGCATTTTCGAAAGCGCGGACTGCAGGCGTGGCATGGTACACCCGAAGGCCGCTCGATGAGTGGAGATCAGGAGGCGATACCCGGGGACGTTTCGCCGGCAGCGGCGCAGGCGCCGCGACAGCCGGGCGGACCTGCGCTGTTCGAGCCGGGCGCACGGATCCGCCAGTACGAGGTCATCCGCGAGCTGGGGCGTGGCGGGATGGGGATCGTCTACCTGGCGCGCGACGTGCGCCTCGGGCGCCGCGTGGCGATCAAGGTCCTGCTGACCCGCTCGCAGACGTTGACCCACGACTTCCTGCGCGAGGCACGCGCCACCGCCAGCTGCGAGCACGAGAACATCGTGATCATCCACGAGGCCGACGAGCACGACGGGACGCCTTACATGGTGCTCGAGCACCTCGAGGGCGCGAACCTGCGACGGACTGCCGCCGGACACAGCCTGGCCCCGGGCCGCGCCGTCGAGCTGATGGTGCCGGTGGTCCGCGCGCTGGTCCGCGCGCACGAGCGCGGCATCGTCCACCGCGATCTCAAGCCGGAGAACGTCTTCGTCACCCGTGGCGGCGCCGTGAAGGTGCTGGACTTCGGCATCGCGGCGTTGCTCGCGGACGCGACCTTGCAGTCGACGGGCCCCGGCAGCACGCCGGTCCGGATGGGCGGCACGATGGCCTACATGGCGGCCGAGCAGTTCGAGCCCGGCGGCGCCGATCATCGATCGGATCTCTGGGCGGTCGGAATCATGCTGTACGAGCTTCTGACCGGGCATCATCCGCTGCAGCCGCTGACCCAGGAGGCGCTGCTGCGGCACGCCTACTTCGTCGATCAGCCCTTCCCGCGCATCGGTGACGAGCTGCCCGATCTGCCGCAGCGGCTGGCGGACGTCGTCGACCGCTGCCTCGAGAAGCGAAAAGAACACCGCATCGCCAGCGCGACGGAGCTGCTCGCCGCCCTCGAGCCGCTGCTCCCCGGACGGAGCGTCCGCGCGCTCGACGCCGGCGCCGGCCCGTACCCCGGCCTGTCGGCGTTCCAGGAGAGCGACGCCGATCGCTTCTTCGGCCGGGGCCGGGACGTGCTGGAGGTCAGCACCCGCCTCCGCGACCATCCCGTCGCGGCGATCGTCGGCGCCTCCGGCGTCGGCAAGTCGTCGTTCGTGCGCGCCGGCGTCGTGCCCGCGCTGCGCGCGTCGGCCGAAAGCTGGGAAGTGCTGGTGATCCGTCCCGGGCGCGAGCCGCTGCAGAGCCTCGCCACGATGATCCTGCCGTTCGTCACCAAACGTGGGGACGGGCCCGCCGCCGACGGGCATGTCCGGACGGTCGAGAAGCTGCGCGAATCGCCCGGCCACCTCGGCGCGGTGCTGCGCGCCCGCGCCGACGAGCGCCGCCAGCAGGTCCTGCTGTTCGTCGATCAGCTGGAGGAGCTCTACACGCTGGTCCCCGACGAGGGCGAGCGGCGGGCGTTCACCGCCTGCCTCTCCGGCGCCGCCGACGACGCCGCCGCGCCGGTCCGGGTGCTGGCCTCGATCCGTTCCGACTTCATCGATCGCGTCGGCGAGGATCGCCGGTTCCTCGACGATCTGGTGCGCGGCCTGCACTTCCTGCAGCCGCTGCCGCGGGCCGCGCTGCGCGAGGCGCTGGAGGCGCCGGTCACCCAGCTCGGCTACACCTTCGAGAGCGACGCGCTGCTGGCCGAGATGGTCGACTCGCTGGCCGCGACGCCCGGCTCGCTGC
>DATFXS010000589.1:0-7477 GCA_035315605.1 Polyangia bacterium | reverse complement strand
GATCGCCGCGGCGGCGTCGCGGACGGTGCTCTCGTCGATAGGCCGCCCGGTCCGGCCGAAGCGCTGCCAGATCCAGCGGAACATCTCGGGCAGGCCGCGGCGCCCGCCGTTCGCGAGGCGCAGCTCGATGTCCAGCGCCATCCCGGTCCACAGGCCCTTCTCGTAGTAGCTGACGGCACGGTTCACGAAGCTCTCGGCCGGCTTGTACTGCTTGATCCAGGCTTCGAACGACAGCTCGTCGAGCGGCGTCTCGTTGCGGCCGGGCCGCGACGCGAACTTCGGCCAGTCCTCCGCGATCATCCGGTAGAAGTCGCGCGCGCCCGAGACGCCGGCGCGCAGCATGATGACGTGCGCGAGGTAGTCGGTGAAACCCTCGAACAGCCAGAGCAGGCGCGTGTAGTTCTCCTGCGTGTAGTCGAAGCGCATCAGCGTCGCGTCGCGGATGCGCTTCACGTTCCACGCGTGGAAGAATTCGTGCGCCGCCAGATCGGCGAAACGCTTGTAGCCGGTCTCGTCCTCGAACGAGAGACCGGTGATGTCCATCGTCACCGACGCGCGGTGCTCGAGGCCGCCTGACCCGACCGGCAGCGCGTGGACGATGAACAGGTAGCGATCGAACGGAAAGCCGCCGAACATGCGCCCGGTCGCGGTGACGATCCGGCGCAGGATGTCGACGAGGCGTCGGACGTCCGCGTTGTGGCGGCCGTAGAGGGCGAGCTCGAAGCGCGCGCGCCCAACCGTGAAGGCGCGCGTCTCGTGGACGCCGATCTCGAAAGGCGCGTCGCAGAGCTCGTCGAAGTCGGCGGCCGTCCAGGTCGCGCGCGCGCCCGTGACCGGCCGCAAAGCGGTCGCCACCTTCCAGCCGGCGCGCTGGGGCGGCACGATCGTGACGCGGCACGGGCGCCCGAGCTCGCCCGCGACGTAGAAGAAGACGCTGGTCCCGTTCCAGTAGCCGTGGCTGTCGTCGAGGAACGACGTCCGCACGCTGGCCTCGAACGCGAACACGCGGTAGCGCACCACGAACGCGCGTCCACCCGTCCGGATCCGCCAGCGCTGCTTGTCCAGCCGTTCACGCGCCAGCGCCCGTCCGCGCTCATCGGTGACCGTCAACCGGAAGACATGCCGGACGAAGTCGCGCACCAGGTAGCTGCCCGGCGCCCAGGTCGGGAAGACGATCTCCACCGCGTCCAGGCCGGGCAGGGGCGGGACGCGCATCTCGACCTCGAATTCGTGCGCCGCCGGCTCGGCCATCGACACGCGGTACTCGATCGGCGCGGGCGTGGTAACTAGGTCTGCCATGGCCCGGCAGGATAGTGCAGATCGCATCTGCAGCGTGTCCGTCGATCTCGACGCGCTCGCCTGTTACTACCGGATCCACGCCCTGCCCGGCGCGCCGCCCGAACCGGCGCGCTTCGCGATCCTGCGCCGCTGCCTGCCGCGATTCGCGGAGCTGTTCGCGCGCCACGGCGTGCGCGTGACGTTCTTCGTCGTCGGCGCCGACCTGGACGACGACGCCGAGGGGCGGGCGGCGCTGGCGGCGCTGGCGCGCGCCGGACACGAGCTGGCCAGCCACTCGCATACGCACCCCTACGACTTCGTCCGGCTGAGCGCGGCCGCCATCGCCGACGAGATCGATCGCGCGCACGCAGCGATCGCCGCCTGCGCGGGCGCGCCGCCGGTCGGCTTTCGCGCGCCCGGTTACGAGATCTCGGGCGACGCGATCGCGGCGCTGCACGCGCGCGGCTACCGTTACGATTCGTCGGTCTTTCCGTCGGCGGGGTATTACGGCGCCAAGGCGGTGGTGATGGGCGCGATGCGCGTCGCCGGACGGAAATCGGGGAGCGTCCTCGGCAATCCGCGCGTCCTGTTCGCGCCGCGCGCGCCGTACCGGCCGGCCGCGGGCGCGCCGTATCGAGGCGGCGGTGACGGGATCCTGGAACTGCCCATCGCGGTGACGCCGGTCGCGCGCCTCCCGGTCATCGGCACCAGCCTGATCGTGGCGCCCGCGTGGCTGCGCCGGCGGCTGGTGGCGGCGGCGCTGCGCGAGCCGCTGTTCAACCTCGAGCTGCACGGCATCGACCTGTGCGACGCCGCCGGCGATGACGTGCCGACCGCCCTGATCGCGCGCCAGCCCGACCTGCGGCGCCCGCTGGCGCACAAGCTGGACGCCCTGGACCAGACGCTCACGCAGGTACGCGAATCAGGCGCCCGCTTCGTCACGCTCGCGGATGCGGCGACCGCGGTTGGCCCCTCACCCTAGCCCTCTCCCCGCTTCGCGGGGCGAGGGGACCAGATCTGAATCTCCCTCTCCCGCTTGCGGGAGAGGGTGGGGGTGAGGGCAAGCCGCTCTCGGGCGACGTCCGCGAGCCCCCTTCCGCCGGCGCGATCGCGGGCATACGCTGGCGCCATGCCGCTCTCGCCGCTCGCCGGAAAGCCCGCCCCGTCCGATGTCCTGATCGACGTCGACCGCCTGGTCGCCGCGTATCACGACCGCCGTCCCGATCCAGCCAACCCGCGCGAGCGCGTCGCCTTCGGCACCAGCGGCCACCGCGGCGCCGCCGAGGACAGCGCCTTCAACGAGGCGCACATCCTGGCGATCACGCAGGCGATCTGCGAGCACCGCACACGCGCCGGCATCACCGGGCCGCTGTTCCTCGGGGCAGACACGCACGCCGCGTCGGCGCCCGCGCTGCGGACCGCGATGGAAGTGCTGGCCGCCAACAGCGTCGAGACGCGCGTCCAGGCCGACGGCCAGTACACGCCGACCCCGGCCCTGTCGCGCGCGATCATCGGGTTCAACACCGCGCATGCAGGCGCAGGCCGTCTCGCCGACGGCATCATCATCACCCCGTCGCACAACCCGCCCCGCGACGGCGGCTTCAAGTACAACCCACCGCACGGCGGCCCCGCGGACAGCGACGTCACCGACGCGGTCCAGGCGCGCGCCAACCAGCTGCTCGCCGAACCCGCCGGAATCCGGCGCGTCCCGTACGCGACCGCGCGCGCCGCGCCCACCGTCAGCGTGTTCGACTTCCTCACCCCTTACGTCGAGGATCTGCCCAAGGTCGTCGACGTCGACGCGATCGCGCGCGCCCGCGTCAAGCTGGGCGCCGATCCGATGGGCGGCGCCAGCGTGCAGTACTGGTCGCGGATCGCCGAGCGCTTCGGCCTGCAGCTGGAGGTCGTCAACAAGACCGTCGACCCGCGGTTCGCGTTCATGCCGCTGGACCACGACGGCAAGATCCGGATGGACTGCTCCAGCCCGTACGCGATGGCGGGGCTGCTGGCGCTGAAAGACCGCTTCGCCGTCGCGTTCGGCAACGACACCGACGCCGATCGCCACGGCATCGTCACGCCGTCCGGCCTGATGAATCCCAACCACTACCTCGCGGTCGCGATCGACTATCTCTACGCGCACCGCGACGGCTGGCCGGCGCGCGCCGCCGTCGGCAAGACGCTGGTGTCGAGCACGCTCATCGATCGCGTCGCGCGCGCCCTCGGCCGCGAGCTGCGCGAGGTCCCCGTCGGCTTCAAGTGGTTCGTGCCCGGTCTGGTCGACGGCAGCCTCGGCTTCGGCGGCGAGGAGAGCGCCGGCGCCAGCTTCCTCTGCCGCGACGGCACCACCTGGACCACCGACAAGGACGGCATCATCCTGGACCTGCTCGCCGCCGAGATCACGGCCGTGACCGGCAAGGACCCCGGCGTGCACTACGAACGCCTGCGCGAAAAATTCGGCACGTCGTACTACACGCGCGTCGACGCCCCCGCCACGCCCGCCGAGAAGACCGCCCTCGGCAAGCTGTCACCGGAAGCGGTGACCGCGACGACGATGGCCGGCGATCCGATCGTCGCAAAGCTGACCAAGGCCCCCGGCAACGGCGCCTCGATCGGCGGCCTCAAGGTCGCGAGCGCCAACGGCTGGTTCGCCGCCCGCCCCTCCGGCACCGAAAACGTCTACAAGATCTACGCCGAGAGCATGGTCAGCGCCGACCACCTGACGTCGATCCTAGGCGAGGCGCGCGAGATCGTGGCGCGCGCGCTGGGGGCGTAGGCTCAAAGCCGCTTCGGCGAGAACACCGACGGCCGACCGTCGACGAAGAGAAGGTCGCGCGCGTGGCGTTCGAGAAGCGCGTTCGACCGGGCCAGGAACGCCGCGATGTCGTCGGCAACGAAGTACATCGCGTCGGGATCGTGCTGATACGCGATCACCTGCCCCGATTGGCCGGCGACGCCGGGATCGGTGTCGAAGTAGACCGTCGTCCCCCACCCGTTGAACTCGGCGAACGGAAACCACTTCGCGTGCACGAACTTGTCCGGGCGGATGCGCGGATCTCGGCCGGCCTCGCCCGGGCCGAATTGTGCGTCGATGTCCGCGCCGTAGGGCCGCCACTCGGACCACCAACGAAGGCATTCGTCCAGTGACGCCAGACTGCAAGGTGTGACCTCGTCGGTTTCGACTGCAAAGCACGTCTTGCCGAAGGACCCGTTTGCTGCCCCGAACAACTCGCCCAGCGCATTGTCGAACGGCAAGCCCGTCAGTCGCTCAGCTCGCGCAAGCTCGTCCGGTGTCACCCCGGGGCCGAATTCGAGCGCGAAGCCATGCTGCTTCAGGATCTGCGTCGCCCGTTCCAGCTCTCGCGCGAGGCCGGCCACCGCAGGCTCGCCCGTGTAGTCCTCGTGGTCGGGCTTCATGCAGCGTTCGATCCAGTCCTGCATCGAATCGAAGAACATCGTGCCGGGCCAGCGCGGATCGGGTTCGGGCCCATTCGAGTACGTCAGGTGGACGACGGCGACTACCCGCGGTTCGTCGACGCTGACGAAGAGCACGTCGTCACACCCTTGCCGCCTCGCGACGGCTCGCATGTCTCGGCCCCGCAAGCGATGGCCCGGCCCCAACTCCGCCGCGAGCTCTCTTTGAAGCTGGTGAGCTTCCGACGTAACTTCGAACCACGGCGCCAGGAACTCCATAGGTCCTTCGTCCGCCGTCACGACGGGTCAGCGGGCCTCCGGCAACTCCGGGCACTCCGGTGGAAGGACCTGAGGATCGACCTTGGCGGACTGCAGCTCCCGCCGGTTGCGCAGGTCGTACTCGACCAGCCAGATTGGGATGTCCTTCAAGTTCGTCACGAAGATCGGGCTGCCGCCCGACCTCACATAAAGTCGGCAACTGCCAGCGTCGAGGCGCACGTCGATGGGATTGCTCTTCTCGCCAAAAGCCGAGACTGAGTGCCAAGCTTTGTCTGGCGGATATTCGACTCCGACGAAGCCAGTCGATTGCACGGCCCCAATCACGCGAGCCGTGCAGCCACCAGGGCCGTGGATGACCTGATCCCATTCAGAATCGTGGCCGGAAAGCGGTGCCCCACGCCGAGCCGGGACGCATGCCGCTCGCGCATACTGATCGATCAGCGCGCCGCTCCTCATGGGCGCGGACGCACATCCCACGACCACGGCCATTCCAATGAGTGACGATCGGCGCATGTCAGGCGGCGCCTCGTCGCTTGCGAATTCGTTGGATATTCGCGCTCGCTGCCACGGCTATCACCATCCCAAGCTCGAACGTCTTCTCATGCCACGCAAGATAGCGAAAGACCGGCTCGCTGACTTGCACGTAGCGCAGGTCCTCGCGAGGTGACTTCCGGCGCAGAAAGAAGTGGCCGTTTTCAATCTTCCCGCTCGACGCGCTTCCACCGTACCCAATCTCGACGACGAGGCCCGCAAGACTCAGGACGCCCAGAGCCAAGAAAACGTAGCTGATCACGAGCGCTGCCTTGCTGTTCATTGGTCCGGCTAACGCCTAATAGGCTGCGAGGATAACGCAATGACGGCTGGCGGGCTCAGCGGCCGGTGATCGCGTTGCGGGCGAGCTCGTCGCAGCGTTCGTTTTCGGGGACGCCGGCGTGACCGGAGACTTTGACGAACTCGACGTCGGGCAGCGTGGTCAGGCGGCGGCGCAGGCGGGCGATCAGCTCCTGGTTCGCCTTCGCCTTCCAGCCCTTCGACAGGACGCCGATCGAATAGGCTGAATCGGTGTAGATGCGGATCCGGCGCGAGCCGGCGTCGCGACCGGCCAGATCCAGCGCGCGCTCGATGGCGGTCAGCTCGGCGATGTTGTTGGTGCCGACGCCGAGGTACTCGCCCAGCTCGCGCCGCTGGCTGCCGTCGATGGCGACGATGCCGATCCCCATCGGGCCCGGGTTGCCCGAGCAGGCGCCGTCCGTCCAGAGCTCCAGCGCGGGCGATCCGTCCGCCGCCGGCGCGTGCTTCTTCGGCCGGGCGGCCGGCGGCGGCGCCGTCCGGCTCGATTTGGCGGGCGGGCTCGTCGCGGGGGCCGGCGCGGACGCCCCGTCGTCCGGCATCAGATTTCCCGCAAAAGGACGGTAGCTCTTGGTGTCGGATTCGCGATACTTCATCTCCGCGCGCCCGCCCTCGTCCAGAGCCACGTTCCCCGCCTCGTCGGCGCGCACCCAGACCCGCTCACCTTTGAACCGCATGCGAATCCAGGACATCCGCCGCACTATTACCACACGGGCCACGCGGCTCCGCACGCTCCTGCTCCTCGCGTTCGCCGCTGTCGCCTCCTGCCGCGGCGGCTGCCAGCGCGCCGGCACCGACAGCGCGTTGACGGTGCAGGGCCGCCTGGCCCCATTTCCCGCCGCCGCGCGGATGGTGGCGGGCGTCGACGTGACGCAGCTGCGGTCCAGCCCGGCCGCCGCCAAGATTCAGAAGCTGGCGATCGAATCGCAGGCCGACCAGAGCACGCTCGCCGAGTTCACGCGCCGCACGGGCTTCGATCCGCTCAAGCAGATCACCAGCCTGACGGTCGCCTTTCCCGAGGACGCGCGCGGCAGCGGCGACTTCGGCCTCGTCCTGCGCGCCGATCACTTCGACGAGGCGCGCCTCATCGCCTACGCGCGCGACGAGCTGCAGAAGAACGGCGACGACCTGACTTCGAACAAGCACGGCCGCCTCACACTCTGGTCGGCGCGCCGCGACCCGTCCGCCGTCGGTTTCTTCGTCGACGATCGAACCTTCGCGCTCGGCGCGGGCGGGTGGGGCGCGCGCATGGCCGACCTGGCCGACAAGACCAGCCCGGGCGACAGCGCGGCGACGAACCTCGAGCTGGTCCACCTGGTCGAACGCGTCGCCGGCGCGCACGCCATCTGGGGCGCCGCCATGGTGCCCGCCGAAACCCGCCGCTCGCTCGCCGCGCAGCCCGGCCTCACCGACGCCGCCACCATCAACACGCTGTCGGCGACGATCGACTTCGGCAAGGGCCTGGACGCCGCGCTGATCGCCGACGTGGCGACGGCCGACGGCGCCCGCTCGCTGGCGACCAAGGTGACCGAATCGCTGCGCGACGCAAAACGAAACCCGCAGGTGCTGATGCACGGCCTCGGGCCGTACCTCGGCGGCGTCAGCGCGCGCGCCGTCGATCGCACCTTCGAGGTGCGCGCCGCGCTCGGTCCCGAAGCCG
>DATFXS010000588.1:0-3643 GCA_035315605.1 Polyangia bacterium | reverse complement strand
GCGGGCGGTGCCGGTCGTGCCGGCGGTGCCGCGGGATGTTCCCGCGGCGCCTGTTCCGCTCGAACCGCCGGCGCAGGCGGCGAGCAGGGCGCAGAAGGACGCGACGGCCCAAAGCGAGATACGGAAGTTACGCATGCTACGTGCTCCTCGACGGGGGGCGGACGGGAGACTTTACCTCAAGACCGCGCCGCCGATGGCCGATATCCGATAGGGTATCAGGATGGCGGTCAGTGTGCGGCTGCGGCTGTTCAAGTGGGCCGTCTGGGGCGTCGTCATCTTCGTCGCCGTCTTCGGCGTGCTGTTCGCGCCCGCCATCTATGCCGATCTGACGGCGCGCAACGGTACCTTCCAGGCGACCAAGCGCAAGTTCGAGCGGCTGAGGAGCTTCGCGCTTTGGCGCTCGCCCGAGCAAAAGCGCATTCTGAACACGCTCGACGGGAAGCCGCCCAAGCCGCCGGCACCACCGACGCGGACGTACTACGTGCCAAATCACTGACGCGCGCGGCCCGCGGCGCGCCAGGCTGCTGACGCGTGCGTCGAGCGTCTCAAGCGCGCGCCACGGCCACCCGATTTTCAGAGTGAATGAATGCCCCTCTGCGACGGAGGCTGGTGCGCGCGGGCGGGATCGCGAGCGCGCTGCTTCTGCTGGCGGGCGCCGGGCTGGTCGGGTCGAACGTCTGGGTGGCGCGCGCGGCGAACGGCCGTGTCTACGCGTCGGCCGCGTCGGCACCGGCCCGCAGCGTCGCGATCGTGCCGGGCGCGCGCGTCGTCGGCGGCCAGCCCTTCTATCATCTGCGCGACCGTCTCGAGACCGCGCTGATGCTCTACCGCGGCGGACGGGTGAAGAAGATCCTCGTGTCGGGCAACGACACGGCCGCGGCGCCCGAGGCGTCCGTGATGAGCTCCTGGTTGCGCGAGCACGGCGTCGCCGATGCCGACATCCTGGTCGACGCGGGCGGCTCACGCACGCGCGAGACGATGAATCGCGCCGCCGGCGTCTTCGACATCACCGACGCCGTGATCTGCACCCAGGACGTCAACACGGCGCGCAGCGTGTTCCTCGCCAAGCAGGCCGGAATCGACGCTGTCGCCGTCAGCGTGCCGAGCACGCTCTGGGATTCGGCGCGCTACATGCGCATGGAAGCGGTCAAGACCGCGCTGGCGTTCTTCGAGTCCTTCCTGCACGGCGCCCCGGCGGCGCCGACGACCCGCGCGCCCGAGACGGCGCTCGCGGCTCGCTAGAGCAGCCGCAAGATCTGCCGGACGAAGTGCTTCGCCGCCCAGGCCGTCGGAAACACGTCCGGGAAGCGCGCCTGCGCCAGGTCGGCCAGCGCATCGACGCTGGCCGTGCCCGCCAGCGACTCCAACACGAATGTCGCCGCGGCGGTGCGGGGTGAACCGGCGGGAATCTCCGAATCGAGTTGCTCCGAGATCTCCTTCCGGATGACCGGGAAACCCGTGAACGTCGACTGATCGAAGGATCGTCGCTGATCGCGATTCTTGGGCGCCGTCTCGCCGCGCCACCGCCAGACCTGCCCGTCCAGTGTCGAAATGTTCGCGTTCAGGATGTCGCCGGCGCCGACGGGCAAAGGGACCTCGAGGGGGAGAAACATCTGACGCCAGCTCGGCGTTTGCAGGGGCGGCCCGTTCGACAGGACTTCGTCGGCCGAGAGCCGCGCCCGGAACCACGATGCGAAACCATCAATCACCGTCGCGTCGGCGAACCGAAACTGCACGTCGCCCGACACGAACGGCGACGTGACCGATGACAGATCGATGGAGGCCACGACGGCCGCTTCGGCTGCCAGCTCGTCCGGCTTGGTCTCCAGCGCATACGTCTGCCGCGAAGCCCAGCTCTTCACGGTCGAGTAGTCGAAGCCATGAACCCGATCCCAGAAGCCGACCACGCGCGCGTGCCGGCCGGGCGCGCTGGTTGGCGCAACCAGGATCTCCACCTGCCGCGGAATCACGACGCTGTCGGGCCGCAAGAACCGCCGCGCATCGATGAAGAAGCTCAGGATCTGTTCGTCGAGCCCGCCGTGCCCCAGGATTTCACCGACCAGGACGTCGGCGGGCTCCGGGATCGTCAGCGCCTTCGAGCCGCCTTGGACGGGGACGATGCGGTCGCCAAAGCCGTTAGCCGCCGCGGCCGCGCGCGCCAGCTCGATGACCGGACCGGCCTCGATGCTGTAGACGCGACGCGCACCCGCCTCGCACGCGAACAGCGACAGGATCCCGCTGCCGCACCCGAGGTCGACCACGACGTGCCCCGGTCTGACCGCGCCCGCAATCGCGCGCCGGAACGCCTCGGTGCGAACACGATCGTCGAGGAGGCTGCGATGGTAGTCGAACAGTTCGTGCCGGCTGCGCATCGGCCGATCGTCTTATCACGCGCCCGGCGTGAGGTCAGTCGGCGAACAGCGGCGCCAGCACCGACAGCGCGCGCAGGCGGTCGATGAACGCCTGCCGCTCGCCCGTCCACGCCGATCGGTCTCCCGAAAGGAACGCGGCGATCGTCCGCTCCGCGTCGGCATCGAACGCCGGCAGGCCGAGCACGTTGGGGGCGAACGGTCCGTCGCCGAGCTGCAGCCTGACCGTCGTCCGCGACAGCTGCGCCAACCATTCGGCCACCTTCGCCTCGGGCCTCTCCCCCGGGTCGAAGGCGCGGACCAGGTCGAGGACGTCGGGCCGGCGCTGCGCGTTCAGCAACAGGGCCAGCAAGAACCTGAGATGCGGCTCGCGGACGAAGGCACGCCGACTGATGAGGAACTCGATCCGGCGCCGGTGCGCCACCCACGCTTCGAGTCGCTCCGCGACCTCCGCGTCGGGCAAGCGGCGGATCAGGCGGCCCAGCAGACTGGCGTCGGCGAGGGGGGCGCACGATCGCAGCACCGCGCACGCGACGCCGAGATCGACCCGCCCAACCAGATCGCCGACCAGCTCCTCGAATCGAGGATGCGCGGTCTTGCGCAGCATCTCCGACAGCTGGACGATCCGGTCACGCCATTCGTCATCGGGAAACGAATCGAAGGCGATGCCCGCGGGCGTGTACTCCAGCTGAACGCCGTCTGAAAATGTCCGCACCACCAGGCTGACCGATGGGCGCGCGAGATGGAACAGCGAATGAATGAAGGCGGGCCCCCTTCGAATCGTCTGGACCTGGCCGGGGCGGCGCAGGGTCGACCCGTCGACCCTCAGCTCCCCGAACAAGAGGTGTCCGTCGACGTCGCGGGCTGGCGCGAACGTGTAGGTCGTTTCGATGCTGGACCCGTCGAGGACCTCGAACGCGCCCGCGAACGCGTGATCATGGATGACCGTCGTGCCGTCGACCCAAAACAGCGCGTCGACATAAAAGCGCTCACCGCGAAAGAGCGTCACGGGCGGCTGGCCGAATCGAGCGCCCGGATCGCACTGGGGCGGGATCTCCTTTCGAAACGCCGCCTCGACGATCTCGTCCACGGCGACCCGTTCGGCGACGCGGGCGCCGGCCAGCGCTTCCGCGGCCAGGCCGGGGAATGCGTCGATGTCGAAATCGGACCGCCGCCATCGCTCCTCGAGGCCGACGCCGAGCTCGCGAATCACCGCGTGAGCCACGCGGGTCAATCTATCATGCGCCACCGCCACGCTTGACAGCGAGCCGCCC
>DATFXS010000587.1:0-3566 GCA_035315605.1 Polyangia bacterium | reverse complement strand
CGGTTTCAGGCGGCGACGCGCCGCCGGTGCGATCGTCTCGACCGCGGCCAGCGTGTCCGTCGAGGCGCCGCCCGTGACCCGCGCGCCGCCCGTCGGGCGGGCGCCACCCGCCCCGTCGATCGGGAGGACGACCGCTTGCAGAGTCGGGTCGGTCTTCATCAGCGGCGCCGGCGTATCCTCGACGTCGTTGCGCGACTGCGCGAGAGCGCGGTGCATGTCGCGCATGCTGCGAAAACGGTCCGCCTTCTTCTTGGCGAGCGCCGTCTTGATCACCTGATCGATCGCGGCCGGCACGCGGGGGTTCTCTTTGCTCGGCAGCGGGATCTCGTCGTTCATGTGCATCATCAGGACGTCGCCCCAGCCCGGCGAGATGTACGGCGCGCGGCCGCACAGCATCTCGAACAGGATGCAGCCCAGCGCGTAGATGTCGGTGCTGGCGTCGACCTCGTCGTTCAGACCGCGGCACTGCTCGGGCGACATGTACGCGGGCGTTCCGAAGATGACGCCGGTGCGGGTCTTCGGGCCCTCGCTGCCGCCCCAGTCGGGACGCAGCTTCGCGATCCCGAAGTCGAGCACCTTGACCCGCTCGCCGCCGGGCGACATCGGGTCCGGTACCAGGAACAAATTTTCCGGCTTCAGATCGCGATGGATGATCTCCATCGCGTGAGACGCGGCGACCGCGCGCGCCGCCTGGATCGCGATGTCGACCGCCTTGCCGACGCCCAGGCGCTCGCGGGTGAGCCGCCGCGACAGCGGCTCGCCCTCCAGGTACTCCATCATGATGTACGGGATCTCGGCGTCCATCATGCCGACGTCGATCACCTCGATGACGTTGGGGTGGTGGATGGCGGCCGCGGCGCGCGCCTCGTTGACGAACCGGGCGACCAGGCTCGGGCTCTCGAGATATTGCCGCTTGAGCAGCTTCACCGCGGCGCGGCGCCGCAACACCGGGTGCTCCGCCAGGTAGACCACCCCCATGGCGCCGTCGCCCACGAGCTCGCGCAGCTCGTAGTTGTTGATCTTCTTACCGACCATTTCCCGGAAGCGGGATTCTAGCGCGGGCGGCCCTGCGTCACCATCGGGCCGGCACCTTCGCGCTATCTTCCGCACCGCCGGGATCCAGCAGATCGTCGGCGTCTGCCAGGCGTGCGGCGCGCCGATACGGCACGAAGGTCGGTGCGATCACGCCGTCAGGGTCCGCCTGCGTCGCCGGCCACCGCGACCGGAGCACGAAATTTGGTCGGAGCACCCCGTCGGGATCGCGCGACACGACGGGGCCCGCCGGGCGACCGGCGAACGTCGGCCGGATGATGGCGTCGGGATCGGTCGCGCGAGTGCTTTTTGCGACCGGGCGTTCCTTGAACGTCGGCGCCATCAGCCCGTCGTCGCCCAGCGGGCGCGGCGAGGCGGACGCCGGTTGCGGAGTCGGCCCCGCGGAGACGGGCGGCGCCGGATCTGCGGGATGCTCGCCGCGGTACCGCTCGAAGTTGAGCAACGTTCGGCGAAGGGCCTCGAGCTCGATCCAGCTGTAGCGCTGCCAGTCGACGGAGACGCCGAGGCGCTGCTGCAGATCGGCCGCCTTGGCGGCGCGCGCCTGGATGTCGACCAGTCGGTCGAGCGGCGTCGTGCGCCAGTCGACGTCGATGTTGAACCGCCGCTTCAGCGCGTCGGCGACGTCCTGCCGCTGGAGCGCATCGATCTCGTCACGCCGCCGCATCTCGCCTTCGACGGGGCGCGCACCGGGTGGCGCGGCCAGCGCCGCCGTCGCGCAGACGCCAGCCGCCAGGACGGCGACGGCCATGCAGCCCCGAGCGGTGAGCCTCACGCGCGGCATCTCCCACGATCAAAGCAGCGCCGGCCGCCCAAGGCAAGCCGCGTCGCAGGATAATCACTTCTGATTGAAGATGTCCTCGCCGACCAGGCTGTCGCGGTGTCGGTCTTTTGACGGGGGGGGCGTCGTCGGCGGGGTGGGCGCCTGACCGGCCTTGGCGCCGGCGCCGTCGTGGCGCTTGCCATGCCCCCCGGCCGGGTGCGTCTCGGGGCCAGCCGGGACGGCCGACGCAAGCGACACCTCCAGCTCCGCCTCCGCACCGGCCGCGACCGTGAACGCGCGTTCCTGCGGCGTTCGATCGGCGGCCTCGACGCGCAGCGCGTGCGCCGTGCCCGGCGCGAGGTCCAGGACGCGCGCCTCCCGCACGCCGGCGGCGACCAGCTTGCCGTCGACCAGAACGCGGGCGATGTCCGCGCCCTTGACGATGACGTGGGCCCGCCCCGGCACCGGTTTCGCCGGCAGCGCGCCCGCCGGCGCCTGCGCGTCCGCGACCACCACGAGCGGCCCTCTGTCCCCGCCGTGGCGCCCCGCCAGCGCGAGCGAAACGACGATCAGCACGGCGACGGCCGCGCCGCCGAGCAGCAACGGGCGGCGGTTACGCGCCGGCGCGATCGTGAGGTCGGCGGCGGTCCGCCCCGGCGGCGGCGCGAGCGTGTCGGACGGTGGATCGGTCGAGGCCGGCGCCGCCGCGGGCGCCCTCTGCGGCGTCACCACGGGCACGACGGCCGCGGTCGCCGCGCTGTCGCCCGGTGCGGGGAGCGCCGCCTCCAGCGCGCGCCCCAGCTCGTCGGCGCTCTGCGGACGTTGCGCCGGATCTTTGTCGACGCATCGGAGGATCAGCTGTTCCAGCGCGCGCGGCACCGGACGGTGGCGCGACGGCGGGTCCGGCACCGTCATCAGGTGGTGCGTGATCAGCTCGGCGAAGCTGCCCTGGAACGGCAGCCGCCCCGCGAACATCTCGTACAGGATCATCCCGATCGCGTAGATGTCCGTCCCCTTCTCGACGTTCACGCCGCGGCACTGCTCGGGCGACATGTACGCGGGCGTTCCCATGACGATGCCCGTCTGCGTGCGCTGGCCCTCGTCGACGTCGCCGATCAGCTTGGCGATCCCGAAGTCCAGCAGCTTGGCATAGCTGTCGCCGTGCTGCGGCTGAACGATCCAGATGTTGTCCGGCTTGAGATCGCGGTGGACGATCCCCTGCCGGTGCGCCGCCTCCAGGGCCTGGCAGATCTGGCGCAGCAGCCGCCGCGCCTCCTCGGGCTGGAACGGCCCGCGCTTCAACCGATCGGCCAGGCTCTGCCCGTCGAGAAACTCCATCGCGAAGTAGTGGCGCTGATCGGGCAGCCACCCGAACGAGAAGATGTCGACGATGTTGGGGTGGCCGATCTTGTTGACGGCGCGCGCCTCGTCGACGAACCGGCGCACCAGCTCGGGGTTGGACGCGATGTGGGGCGCCAGCACCTTGATGGCGACGCGCTTGCCGATCACCGGCTGGACGGCGGCATAGACCGAGCCCATGCCGCCCTCGCCGATCTTGCGCAGGACGCGGTACTCGCCGACCTCCATCCCCTCGGGCAGATCCCCCGGGCCGGCGGCGCCGCCGCGCCGTCGATCGATCGTCGGATCGTGCGTCCCGCCGTCGTTATCAGCCAGGTTTTCAGCGCCTCCGGCGTCGCGCGATCATGACACACGCGAGCGCCAGCAACGCGGCCAGGCCGTGAGGCAGGTCGGC
>DATFXS010000586.1:0-5878 GCA_035315605.1 Polyangia bacterium | reverse complement strand
GGTCTCGCTGTCGGGCCGCTTCGGACCGGGATACATGGTGGCCGCGCAAGCCCCGAACGAAACCGCCGCCACGCCGATCAGCGCGATTCGCGACACCGCCACGGAGCAACTGTCGCATCGCCGTCGGCCGTCGTCGAGTTGCGCGCTGGCCGCGACGCGTCTACTCACGCTGCGCGATCGCGTCCCGGACATCATCTGTCGATGCGGCCCGGCCAGAGGGGCTGCGCGAGCATTCCCAGGTAGCTTCGCGGCAGTGGATGATCCGTCCCGAGTGGCCACGCCTCGGGTCCCGGCGGGTTGTGGTAGGTGCCGAACAGGAGATCGGTCCACGGCGCGAGGTTGGCGAAGTTTTGCGCGGACGGTCCGCGAACGTGATGCCAGTGGTGCAGCTCCGGCGCGCCCAGCAGCACGCGCAGCGGGCCGAGCGGCAACCGCACGTTCGAGTGGACGAAGATCGCCCACATTCCGCGCAGCGCGATCAACCAGGCGATCTGACCGAGCGAGAAGCCGAGGACGAGGGCCGGCGCGTTGACCGCCAGCTGCGTCAGCAGGCCGTCGACGGGGTGCTCGCGGTGCGCGGCCAGCCAGTCCAGATGCTCGGCGCTGTGGTGGACGGCGTGAAAACGCCACAAGAGCGGCAGCGCATGGCAGGCGCGATGGAACCAGTAGACCGAGAGGTCGCCCAGCATCACGACCACCACCGCTTGCAGCGGAAGCGGCCAGGCCGCGAAGCCAGCGCGCAGACCGCGCGGGATCAGCGGATCGATCAGGCGGGCGTCGAGGGCGCGGATCGCGACGGCGGCGAGACCGACCCAGACCAGGTACTGGCCGGCGAAGAACGCGAGGTCCGTCCCCCATCGCGGCCGGATCAGCGCCTGCCCGCGCCGCGCCGGGAAGAGACGCTCGAGCGGCCAGATGACGAGGGCCAGCGCGACGATGCTGACGCCCGCCGCCCACGCGGACGCGGCCAGATTGGCGAGGAAGGCGCTCACCGTGACCCTAGAGGCGCAGCGGCCCGAGGATGCCGGCCTTGGTCGCCGGGAACAGATACAGTGGCTGACGCGGCTCGGGCTTCACGAGCGGCGGAGGATGGACGACCGGCGCCGACTTGGTGGCCGGACCGATCAGATGAGGCCCCGTTTTCGGCGGCTGCCAGGGCGGGGCGTAGAACGCCATCGCCTGCGAGATCACCAGGTACAGAAACCCGAGCGCGCTCGCGATGGCGAGCGCCCTGAGCACGAATCGCCCGGGGCCCCGCGGCCGCAGGTCATCCATCGATCGCTAGGACAACCGGCCGGCGGGCGGGTTCCCACCCCGTTCGTCGCTATTCGACCGTGACGGATTTCGCCAGGTTGCGCGGCTGGTCGACGTCGTTGCCCTTGGCCAGCGCGATCGCGTAGCTCATGAGCTGCAGCGGCAGCACGGTCAGGAACGGTTGCAGCGCCGCGGGCGCGTCGGGGATGGTCAGAACGCGCTCGCACAGCGCCGCGATCTCGGTGTCGCCCTTGGTCGCGACCGCGATGACGTGGCCGTTGCGCGCCTTCACCTCGGCGAGGTTCGACAGCACCTTCTCGTAGCCGGGGCCCTTGGGCGCCAGCACGACGACCGGCACGCCGTCGTCGACCAGCGCGATCGGGCCGTGCTTCATCTCGCCGGCGGCGTAGCCCTCGGCGTGGATGTACGAGATCTCTTTCAGCTTCAGCGCGCCCTCGAGCGCGATCGGGTAGTTGGTGCCGCGCCCGAGGAACAGGAAGTCGCGCGCGTCCTTGTATGACTCGGCGAGCTCTCTCATGTCGCCGAGCCCCTCCAGCGTCTCGACCATCTTGGCCGGGATGCCGGCGAACTCCGTGGTCAGCTTCGCCGCCGCGTCGGGCGTCAGCGTTCCCGTTCGCCGTCCGAGGTGAATCGCCACCAGCGCCAGCGCCGCCAGCTGCGCCGTGAAGCACTTGGTCGACGCCACGCCGATCTCCGGCCCGGCGTGCGTGTACAGCGATCCGTGCGAGGCGCGCGGGATCGCCGAGTCGACGACGTTGCAAATCGCCAGCACGCGGCAGCCGCGCGCGCGCGCTTCCTTGACCGCCGCCAGCGTGTCGGCCGTCTCGCCGCTCTGCGAGATGGCGATGACCAGGTCGCCCGGCCCGACCACCGGATCGCGGTAGCGGAACTCGCTGGCCAGATCGACCTCGCAGGGCACGCGCGCCGCGCCCTCGATCAGGAACTTGCCGACGAGGCCCGCGTGGTACGACGTCCCGCACGCCAGCAGCACCACCCGACGCAGGCTGCGCGTGTCGATCTCGAACCCGTCCAGGTCGGCGTCGTGCTTCTCGAGCAGCAGCCGCGCCCGCAGCGTGTCGGCGATGGCGCGCGGCTGCTCGTGAATCTCCTTGAGCATGAAGTGCGGGTAGCCGCCCTTCTCGGCGGCGGCCGCGTCCCAGGTGATGGTCTTGGCAGGGCGATCGACGGGCGTCCCGTCCAGGCTGGTCAGCTTGACGCCGCTCGCGCTGATTTCGGCGACGTCGCCCTCGTCGAGGAAGATCACCTCGCGCGTGTGCTCGAGGAAGGCGGGCACGTCGGACGCCAGGAAGACCTCACCCTTGCCGATGCCGATGCAGAGCGGCGACGCGACCTTGGCGGCGACGATCTGGCCCGGGTGCTTGTCCGACACGACCGCCAGCGCGTAGGCGCCGGTGATCTGCTCCAGCGCCTTGCGGACCGCCGCGACCAGCGTCGGCGCGCCGGCCAGCAGCGCCTCGTCGATCAGGTGAGCGGCGATCTCGGTGTCCGTCTCCGACGAGAACTTGCGACCGGCCGCTTCCAGGCGGGCGCGCAGGGCCAGGTGGTTCTCGATGATGCCGTTGTGCACGACCGCGACCGATCCGGTCTTGTGCGGGTGGGCGTTGATCTCCGACGGCCGCCCGTGCGTCGCCCAGCGCGTGTGGCCGATGCCGACGCTGCCCGGCGGCGGCTCGCGCGCCACCATGTCTTCGAGGCCCGACAGCTTGCCGCGGCAGCGCACGACCTGCATCTTCCCGCCGTCGGCGACCGCCAGGCCGGCCGAGTCATAGCCGCGGTATTCGAGCTTGCGCAGCCCCGCGACGAGCAGCGGCGTCGCCGCCTTGGGTCCCACGTAACCGACGATCCCGCACATGTTCTTTTCCTACCCTTTCCTAACCTTGCGAAGCTAGGCGACGATCAATTCGCGCACTGCAAGGCGAGCACGGTGACGTTGTCGGTGCCGCCCGCCTCGTTCGCGGCCTCGACCAGCTTGGAGACTGCGAGCTCGAGATCGGGCGCCGCTTTCACCAACTCCACGATTTTCGCGTCCTCGATCATGCCCGACAGTCCGTCGGAGCACAGCAAGAACACGTCCTGGTCCTGAATGTCGTGCGCCAGCACATCGACCTGCACGGTCTCGCGCATGCCGAGCGCCCGCGTGATGACGTTCTTGTGCGGGAACTTGCGCTGCTCCTCCTCGGACATGTTGGGCTTCGCGTCCTTGTAGTCCTCGAGCAGCGAGTGATCGCGCGTCATCTGCTGGATCGCTCCGCCGCGGATCCGATAGCAGCGCGAATCGCCGACATGCGCGATGTAGAACTTGTCGCCCACCACCTGGCCGCTGACGATCGTCGTCCCCATCCCCTTGAATTTGATGTCTCGGCAAGCGGCATGGAAGATGCGCTGGTTGGCCATCTTGATGCCGACGACCAGGCGGTTTTCCACGTACGAAAGCTGCCGGTCCATCTTGTAGGGCCAGGTTGCTTCATCGTCCTTCGTGCGAACGTAAAACTCCTGCAAAACTTCCGCGGCCATCTTCGAGGCGACCTCGCCGGACGCGTGGCCGCCCATGCCGTCGGCCACCAGGAACAACTGCTCGTCCTCGATCAGCGAGAAGTAGTCCTCGTTGTGGTTCCGCTTCATGCCCACGTCGGTCTTAGCGGCGTAGCGGATGCGCATCGAACACCCCAGCCTAACGGCGGCGTCGGAAAGCGTCAATCGTTTGGGTCTGCTCGGGCCGCCTAACTGCGCGCGATCAAATCGTTGACACGCCATTCGGCGAGGACTAGGGTACTGCTCAAATGTCTAGTCCCCGGGGCGTCAGGCCGCAACGCGCAGCGCTACTCGCCATCGGCGACGAGGTGCTGCGGGGCGAGGTGAGCAACACGAACGCCGCGTTCGTGGCGGAGCGGCTGTTCGAGGCCGGCTACGAGCTGGCGGAGCAGATCGTGGTGTCCGACGATCCGCAGGCGATCCGCACCGCGCTGGTCCGGCTGCGCGCCGAGATGGACGTCGTCATCGCGACCGGCGGCCTCGGGCCGACCGAGGACGATCGGACCGTCGACGTCGTCGCCGAGCTGCTGGTGACGGGCACGTCGCCGGACGAGCCGTCGCTGGAGGCGATGAAGAAGCGCTTCTCGACGCACGGTTTCGAGCTGACGCCCAACAACCTGCGCCAGGTGCGCATCCCGAACGGCACGAAGGCGCTGCCCAACACGGCCGGGATCGCGCCCGGGTTCGTGGTCAGCCTCGGCACCTCGGAGGCGTTCTTCCTGCCCGGCGTGCCGCGCGAGATGGAGAAGATGTTCACGGACGAGGTGATGCCGCGGCTGGCGCGCCGGCTGGTGGAGCTGGGCGGGCCGCGTCCGGTCGTCCGCACCTGGCACCTGTACGGGATGGGGGAATCGCACATCGACCACCGCCTGGCCGGCATCCTGACCGGCATCGACGGCGCGACGCTGCACTTCCGCACCTCGAACCCGGTCAACCACGTCAAGCTGGTCGTACGGCGCGACGACGAGGCGGACGCGCGTTCCATCCTGGAAAAAGTCGAGGCCGAGCTGCGCAAGCGGATCGGCCCCGGCATCTACGGCGTCGACGGCGACACGTTCACGCAGGCGGTCTCCAAGTCGCTGAAGGCGCAGGAGGCGACGCTGGCGATCGCGGAATCGTGCACGGGCGGCCTGGCGGGCGAGCTGATCACGTCCGAGTCGGGGGCCAGCTCGTTCTTCCGCGGCAGCATCGTCGCCTACGCCGACGAGGTGAAGACGGGCGTCCTGGGCGTCAAGCCCGAGACCATCGCCGACTTCGGCGCGGTCAGCGAGCCGACGGCGCGCGAGATGGCCGAGGGGGCGAAGCGGGTGTGCGGCTCGTCGGTGGCGGTGGCGATCACCGGCATTGCGGGCCCGCAGGGGGGCGCCGCCGACAAGCCGGTCGGGACGGTCTGCTTCGCAGTGTGCGGGCCGGGGACGACGCGCGCGTCGACCAAGCTGTTCGCGGGCGGCCGCGAGCGCGTGCGCGTCGCCGCCGCCTACTACGCGCTGGATCTGGCGCGCCGCTACTTCGACACGCGCAAGCGATGACGGACGCCGTGCGCAGCTTCGTCGCGGTGCCGCTGCCGGGCCCTCTGCAGGCCCGCATCTTCGCGGCCGCGCAGGAGCTGGCGCGCGCGCTGCCTGACGTCAAATGGTCGCGCAAGGTCGAGAACCTGCACATCACGGTGAAGTTTCTGGGTTCGGTGGCGGAGGAGCGGCTGCCGGAGATCGGGGCGGCGCTGGCCGATGCGCTCGGGGGCCTGCCCCGGTTCGCGATCGAGCTGCGCGGCATGGGCGCGTTCCCGTCGGCGCGCAAGGCCAACGTGGTCTGGGCGGGGGTCGAGGACGCCACGCGCGGGCTGAACGCGGTCGCCGACGCGGTCGAGGGGGTGGGCGAGCGGTTCGGCGTCGCGCGCGAGCAGCGCGCCTTCACGGGGCACGTCACGGTGGGGCGTGCGAAGGGGCGGGGGGTCGACGCGCGCGGTGCGCTCGACGCGTTGGCCGGCCGCGCGTTCGGCGCGACGACGGTCGCGGAGGTTCACGTCTACGAGAGCCGCCTGGGCGGCGAA
>DATFXS010000585.1:0-6460 GCA_035315605.1 Polyangia bacterium | reverse complement strand
AGAATCGAGAGGTCGCGTACCCGCCGATCTCGGCGGTGGCGCCGATAGTTCGGAAGGTCGTGGAGTCGTAGCTGTTCACGCACCCCCCCAAGCATTCCGTGGACAGCAGCCTCTGCCCGCGCTGAACGCCGGAGACGGTCGCGACACCGAGCGATGCGGTGCCAAGCACGAAGCGTCCCCGGGCCTTGGCGCCGTACCGCAAGGCGAGCTCCGTTGCGCTGTTGTGTGGAACGGACACATCGTTGCCCGGGCAGATCGACAGCACGCCACACGAGCCGTTCGTATCTTCGATATGCCCCAAGCTGAGCGACAGCAGGTGCCTGCCGATGCCGACCGACAGCTGCACGCGCGCGAGCATCGCGTCCTCGCCGCGGATGCCGGCGGTTCCGATCCCGCCTGACACCCACGCGGTGATTTCGCGCGGTGTCGAGGACGCCGCTTGTGCCGTGTTCACGGGCGATGCCTCGCCGGCCGCGCTGATCGCTGGGCGGATCAGGATGGTTCCGAACGCGGCAATGCTGATCGCATGTGCAAGATGCTTCCTGGTCGTCATGGTGCGGGAAGCAAAAGCAACCGTCGTGCCCGTCCGCGGGCCGCTGAATCGGCGTCGCGCGACACACCCCTCGTGTGATTTGGGCGGCCGCGCTCGGCGCGGCCAGGCTCAGCGTCGCTGGCGCAGTGTCGCGATCACCGCCAGCGCGTGGCGGCGGTAGTCGGCGGGGAGGCCGTCGACCAGCGCGTCGTCGGGCCCGGTCAGCTTCTCGACGAGCGAGTCGACCACCTTTTGCACGCGGCGAAGCACGATGGGGTGCAGCGCTGCGTCGCCCGCGAGCAGCAGGGCCGCGGCCCGATCGACGTCGGCGTTGGTCAGGCTCAGCGCCTTCAGCGTCATTCCCCGCAGCCGGCGGCTGAGCGTTCGCGCCTCGCTGCTGTAGCCGAGCCGGGTCTCCGCGTCGCCCACCTGGTAGCCGGTGTCGCGCAGCGTGAGCAGCTCGCGCGCCTCGCGCTCCGAGAAACCGCTTTGGACGAGGCGCGCCACGTCAGGGCGGGGGCCGCTCGCCGGGCCGCCCGCCGGCTCGACCGCAGGAGCAGGGCTGGCGGCCGGCATCGCCGGGATGGTGGCCGGCGTCATTCGGGCCGAGCCGCGCAGGAGCTCCTCGCCGAGATCCGGTCGCATCACCGCATCCCGCTCGTTGAGCCGTGCCCGCTGCGCTGCCTGGCGAAGGCAGTTGCGCAGCTGGCGGACGTTCCCCGGCCAGGGCAGCCCCGCGATCACCTCCCGGGCGGCCGGATCCAGCTGCAGCGACCCGCCGCCCGCCGGCGTCGCCTCGCGCAGCAACCGCTCCGCGAGGATCGCGGCGTCGCCGGGCCGCTCGCGCAGCGACGGCATGCGGATGACATTTCCGGCCAGGCGCTCGTAGAGATCGCGCGGGAAACGTCCAGCCTCGACCTCGGCCGCCAGATCGCGGTTCGTCGCACAGACGAACTTCACGTCCGCCGTCCGCGGCGCCCCGGTGCCGACGGCGGGCTGAAACGGCCGGCCCTCCAGCGGCAGCAGCAGCAGCGTCTGCGCCTGGCGGGGCAACTCGCCGACCTCGTCGAGGAACAGAACGCCGCCGCTCGCCTGCTCGAGCAACCCGGGCTGCCCCTCGCGCGGCAGGTTGGGCAGGCCGCTGTTGCGGCCGTATCCGAACAGCTTGCCGGCCGCGATGGTCGGATCACCGGCCGCCAGCTCGGCGCAGTTGATGGTGCGATACGGACCGCCGGCCCGCGGGCCCAGCCGCCAGATCGCCTCCGCGACCGCGGTCTTTCCGGTGCCGGGCTCGCCGATGACCAGCGTCGGGTCCGATCCCGCGGCCGCGATCAGCATCTCCTCGAACTGCCGCAGAAACGTCGGGGCCTCTCCGACCAGGGACGTCGCACGCAGCTCGGCGAGCGCGGGGAAGCGCTGTTCGAGCTGGCCGACCTTGGCGCGCAGCGCGGCGCTGTCCTCGCGGGGCGCTTGATAATCGACGTAGCCGGCGTCGTGAATCTCGGCGGCGATGCGCGCCTGATCGCGGCGGGCGGCTTCCAGTTCGCGCGGTTCGGCGGTTTGCCGCCAGCGCTCCTGCGCGCGCTCGAGGTCGCGCTCGAGGTCGGTCGCGCGCGCGCGGTGCTGCAGCCGTCCGTTCACACGCGCCAGCAGGTCGGGCAGATCGAATGGCTTCGTCACGTAGTCGTCGGCGCCGACGCGCAGGCCCTCGTACTTGTCGCCCGCCTGGCCGCGCGCGGTGACGAACAGGAACGGCGTCAGCGCGGTCGCCTGGCGCCGCCGCACCTCCGCGCAGAAGGCGAGGCCGTCCATGCCGGGCATCATCACGTCGGAGATGATGAGGTCGGGCGTCGGCGCCAGCCGCTCGAGCGCCTGGGCACCGCTGCCCGCGCGGACCACGGAGTGCCCCGCGCGTTCCAGGTTGTACGCGATGGTCTCGAGCATGTCGATCTCATCGTCCACCACGAGAATCGTCGCCATCACATCACCTTCTTTTCTTTATCTGGCCTTGCACTCGTTTTGGGAAGGAACAGCTCGAACGTCGCGCCCTGTCCGGGCGTGCTGGTCACCTTGACGTCGCCGCCGTGGCGCCGCGCGACGCCGGCGACGATTGCAAGGCCCAGGCCCGATCCGCCGGCGGCGCGGCCACCCTCGCCCTGGAAGAATCGTTCGAAGACGTGGCGGAGATCGGTGGACGGGATGCCGGGGCCCGTGTCGGTCACCCGGATCACCGCGTGATCGCCCTGCGCCCCGACCGAGACGGTGACGCTGCCGCCCGTGGGGGTGAACTTCGCCGCGTTGCCGAGCAGATTCGCGACGGCCCGCTCGACCTGTCCGCGATCGACGTCGGCGTCGATCGGCGGCGCGGGGGGATCGTAGGCCAGCCGCACGCCGCGGGCCTCGAAGTTCGACCGGCTTCCGTCCACGACGTCCTCGACGATCTGACCCAGCGAGACGCGCCGGATCTCGGCGTCGCGGTTCTCGATTCGCGCGAGATCCAGGAGGTCGCTGACCAGCGAGCCGAGGCGTTTGCACTGTCGGGCGGCGCGGTCGAGGAAGTCCCGGCGCGCGCCCGCCGGCATGGCGTCGTCCGCCAGGATCGTCTGGATGCTGGCGAGGATGACGGCCAGCGGCGATCGAAAATCGTGCGAGACGGTGGCGACGAACTGGTCCTTCTCGTCCGCCATCGCCTTCAATCGATCGTAGGCCTCCTGCAGCTCGCGGGTCCGCAGCTGGACCCGCTCTTCCAGGAGCTCGCGGTAGGTGCGGTTCTCGCGATCGAGCTCGGCCAGCGCCGCCGTCATGTCGCGAAAATCGAGGGCGAGCTGGGCGATCTCGCCTTGCGATCGGGTCGGCAGCGGGGCGTCCCACTTGCCGCGCGCGATCTCGCGCGTCGCCGCCGCCAGCGATCGCAACGGCGATGTCAGCCGTCGCGCGACGAACAGGGTCAGCACCAGCGCCACCGCCAGCACGGTCAGCGAGATCAGCAGGCCCCGCCGCCCGACCTCGCGCTCGGCGGCGCGCCGCCGTTCGGTCGACACCTCCATGACGATCCAGCCGACCAGGCGTGACGAACTGGGCGGCGGTCCGCTATAGAAGTCCTCCTGCGTACGGGCGCCTCCCGCGGAGCGCCGGCGGTGAACGGGCGCGACCCAACGAAGCCGGTGATTGTCGATCGCGCACGGCTGGCAGGAAGTTGATTCAGCGGACCAGGTCGGCACGGCGGCGTCCCCGCGCGTGCGCGACGCGATCAGGCCGCCCGACGCGTCGAACGCCGCCACCCCCAGCACGTCTTGCTCCGAGAGCGCGCCCTCCAGAGTCCCCTCGAGAAGCTCCTCGCTCTTCGCCAGCACGCCCAGCAGCGCGCCGGAGGCCAGGTGGCGCGCCAGCGCGCTCAGGCGTTCGTCCGCCTCGCGCGCGATCAGGTGATCGATTCGCAGCTGATAGTAGACGGCGAGCGGCCCGGCCAGCCCGACGAGAGCGACGAACAGCCAGGCGGTGAACCGCCAGCGCAGGCTCCCCGTTCGCGTGGCCGGGCTCATGGCGACACCAATTCGGCGTGGTCCAGCACGTCGGGCGGCGGCCTGATGCCGAGACGGTGCGCGGCGCGCGTGTTGAACAAGAGGGCGTAGTCGCTCGCGTACCTCACGCCTTGCGGGGGGCCGCCGCGCAGCAGATCCAGCGCCATGCGCGCCGCCTGCGCGCCCTGACCGCTCGGTTGCGGCGCCAGCGCGAACAGCGCCCCCTGCGCGACGTACCAGCGCGACAGCCCCACGACCGAGATCCGCTTCCAGTCCGCGAGCTCGAGCGCATACCGGACCGTCTCCTGCGCGGTGGCGGTCGCATCGGGCAGCAGCCAGAGGGCATCGATCGGCAGCTCGTGCTCGAAGCGGTGGAACGCCTTGATCGCGTCGCCGATCGTGGTGACGGGCAGCGCCACCAGCTCGACGCCGTTCGCCCGCGCGGCGCCCTCGGCGGCCGCGACCAGCGCGCCGGTCGCGTGCGGGTTGTAGACGGCGCCGATCCGGCGCACGCGGGGCTCGACGTGCTTGAGCAGCGCGATGATGCGCGCCGGATCCGCGTCCAGCGACACGCCCGACACCGGCCGCTTGCCGTTCAGCAGCGCGCCCGGAGACGACACCATCGAGAACACCACCTGCGTCGATTCCGGCGTCTGCACCGCCGCGCGCAGCGCTTCGCGGCCGACGGCGACGACCATCCGCCCGCACTGCCGCGAGATCTCCGCCGGCTGGGGCGCCTTGCGGACGTCGACCAGCTGCGCGCGCGCGCCGAGCGTCCGCTGAATCTCGTCCGCGACGTCCCGATGCTCGTCGCCGGCGGCCAGCACGCAGACGCCGCCGCCACCGCCCGGATCGGCAGTCGTCGCCGCCCGGGCGCCTCCGCCCACCGCGGTCGCGATCAGCGATATGAAAACGACGAACTTCATGGGGCGTCGCTACGGCGTGTAGGCAATCGTCGCCATCACCCGTAGACGCGGATTCTGCGCTCCCAGCAGCTGGGCCTCCTTCTGGTCGAGTAGATTGGTGGCCGCGATCGACAGGTCGAAGGCATTGTCGAGCACGATCCCGGTTCGCGCGTGCAGCATCAAGTAACCGTGGATCGGGGTCGCCAGGTAAAGCGGCGTAGACAGATCGTTCAAGCGGGCGACCGTCGCGTCGCCGAAGTACTGGCCGTCGGCGGTCAGGTAGACGCGGCGGGGCAGGTCCAGCCGAATCCCCGCGGTGACCTTGTTGGTCGGAGAGCCGAGGTTGCCGGCGCCGGCCATCGCGTACGGTTGTTGCGCGTCTCCCTTGAGCCGCAGGTACGCATAGTGGGCGTACCCCGAGAGCGTGCGGTTCGGCGCGACCTCGAACCCCGTCTCTCCGCCATAGCCAGTGGCGCCGGCCTGGTTCACCCACTGCGCGGATTGAGACACGGTGATCGAGTTGTCCATCCGGTACGCGAACGTATTGACGAACAATCGCAGCCAGCTCGCGGCGGTGCCGCCGTACGCGAGCTCGCCGTAGTAGATGCGCTCGGGGTCGAGACCGTGATTCCCCATCAGGAACCCGCCCGTGGCGGTCGGTAGGTTCGCGAAGTTCTGAATGAGGCTCGGGTTGTTGTAGCCGGTGTTGAAGGCCGCCCGGATCTGCTGCGCCGGCGTCGGCGAGAAGACGACGGACACGCGCGGCGAAACCGTATAGGCCGTCAGCGTCTGGTGGTCGACGCGAAGGCCCGTCGTCACGCGCCAGCGGCCGAGCAGCGCCTCGTTGTTCGCGAAGCCGGCCACGTTCCAGATCGGAACGGAATCGATGGTGATGCTTTTGTCCTGGAACACGTTGAGACGGGCTTCGCCTCCCCACCGGGCCTGCATGCCGATCCCCGCGACGCTGTAATGGAAGTCGTGGCTCACCTCGGCGTACGGAGTTTGATAGGAGGTGTTCAAGGTGGTGTTCGGGGGCGCCGGGGGCGGCGGGGACGGCGGAAACGCCGACGATCGAATCCAGCCGAAGTTGCAGACCGCCTTCATGCGCAGGTCGCCGTAGGGCGAGCCGGGCCCGCCGAGGGCGACGCGGCCATCGGCCTTCGCGTACGCGAGGGTCGACCCGAATGGATAGACCTGCTGCCCGGTCGGGATGAGGTACGTGTTTCCGGTCATCGCGCCGGCCTCGAGCGCGAACTCGACGCCCGGATGCGGCGCGTATCCGATGGTCGCCGTTCCGCCGCCCGCCGACACCGGGTCGGTGTAATTGATTTCCGTTTCGGGTGGATTGACGTTCGTGTTGTCGATCGGATAGGGCGACAGGCGCCGGAACAGAGCCGTCACGCGCGCGCGCCAGTTGCCCCAGACGACGCCGTCGCGCACGGCGGCGCGCACATCACCGGGACGCACGAGGCCGGCGTCGACCCGCGCCTCCAGTCCGGGAA